>JAAYRM010000035.1 GCA_012518745.1 Tissierellia bacterium | reverse complement strand
TTATATTTGTTGGGATAATATCTAGAATTCCTTCTGATATTATAAATTCCATAAATCTTATGAGGGTTGGGGAATTGAACCCGGTAAAGATGTTGGTGTTTTTAGTTGTAGCATTTGCAATAATTGCGGTTGTAGTGGCATTGCAGGAAGGCGAAAGAAGGGTGCCGGTACAATATGCTAAAAGGGTGGTAGGCAGGAAGATGTATGGTGGACAGAGCACTCATATACCGCTGAAGGTATCCATGGCGGGGGTTATTCCCGTAATATTCTCCACCTCATTACTAGCCTTTCCCCAAACGATAGCATATTTTATTAAGGGTGAATCATCGGCTTGGATAACTAAATATCTGACCGTGCAGGGAAGTGTGGGTATATGGGTCTATTCGATCCTCAATGTACTTTTAATAATATTCTTCACATTTTTCTATACAACGGTTCAATTCAATCCGATTGAATACTCGAGGAACCTACAACAGCATGGTGGCTTTATCCCAGGGATAAGACCAGGGAGGCCAACCTCGGAGCATTTAAATAAATTGATTTCAAGGATAACCCTTGTGGGCGCTATTTCACTTGCATTAATAGCCTCCATGCCGATTATTCTTTCCCATGCATTTAGGCTGAACGTTAATTTCGGTGGGACAGCTATAATAATAGTTGTTGGGGTAGCATTGGAAACGGTGAAGCAGATAGAATCACAGATGCTCATGAGGCATTATAAAGGATTCTTGCAATAGGACGATTTCGATGAGAACCATGGGGGTGATGATATGCGATTGATTTTACTCGGGCCTCCCGGTGCGGGCAAAGGTACCCAGGCTTCGGTAATAGTGAAGGAATATAATATACCTCATATATCGACGGGAGATATATTTAGGGATAATATAAAGAGGGATACGGAATTGGGAAAGAGGGCCAAGGAATACATGGATAAGGGCCTATTGGTCCCAGATGAACTGGTTGTATCCATAGTGAAGGATAGGATTGCAGAAGATGATTGTAGGGATGGTTTTCTATTAGATGGATTTCCCAGAACAATAAATCAAGGGGAAGCATTGGACGCCGAATTGGAGCAGATGTCCCTAGAATTGGATAAGGTGGTCAATATAGATGTAGGGGTAGAGATATTGATCCAAAGAGCCATAGGTAGAAGGGTTTGTAGGGATTGTGGGGCAACCTATCATGTTGAATTCAGTCCTCCAAGAACGGATGGAATATGTGATATCTGTAATGGGGAGCTATTTCAAAGGGATGATGATAAGGTGGAGACCGTTAAAAGGCGAATAGAGGTATATAATGAGCAGACGGAACCATTGATTGATTATTATACAAAAAAAGGGTTAGTATTAAATGTAGATGGAACCAAACCTATAGATGAGATCTTTGAAAAGATATCTAAATCCTTAATGGGCTAGAGAGGGTAGATGCTCTTCTCTAGGCTGATTAGTATATATCAATATACTATTAAAGAGGTGAGTTTATGGATTCAACTGAAGATATATTGGTTGGTCAGGTGGTTAAATCAAGAGCCGGTAGAGATAAGGGTGATATATTTTTAGTTTTAGAGATAATCGACGAGAAGTATGTTTCAATAGTAGATGGAGACCTAAGAAAATTGGATAAACCCAAGAAGAAAAAGGTGAAACATCTGATGATCTATAATACGGTATTGCCGGAGTTGAAATATAAGCTGGATAACAATATAAAAATTAACAATGCCTATATACGGAAATTACTAGAACCTTTTAATAAGAATTTTTAAAACTGTTAAAGAGGGGGTTCGATAGTGAAATGTCTAAGAAAGATGTTATTGAGGTAGAAGGTACGGTTATAGATTCCTTGCCAAATGCAATATTTAAGGTTGAATTAGATAATGGGCACGAGATATTGGCTCATATATCCGGGAAATTGAGAATGAATTATATAAGGATATTGACTGGAGATAAGGTAACGGTTGAGCTATCACCTTACGACCTAACTAGAGGTAGAATAACCTGGCGAAATAAGTAGCATAGGGAGGGATGTAAATGAAGGTAAGGCCATCTGTAAAGAAGATATGTGAAAAATGCAAGATCATTAAGCGTAAGGGAAAGATCATGGTAATATGTGAAAACCCTAAGCATAAGCAAAGGCAAGGTTAATAATTGTTTGAAAGTTAATAGTGGGATGCTATATCGATGGATATAATTGGAGGTGTAGATGATAATGGCTAGAATTGCGGGCGTTGACCTACCCAGGGATAAGAGGATAGAGATTGCATTGACCTATATCTATGGGATAGGTAGATCGAGATCGAATACCATATTGAAAAAAGCTGGGGTAAATCCAGATACAAGGGTGAAGGATCTAACCGAGGCTGAAATAAATGGAATTAGAAATATAATAGGCGAATACGAGGTTGAAGGTGATCTTAGGAGAGATATTGGCCTAAATATGAAGCGATTAAGGGAGATCAATTGCTATAGAGGAGTAAGACATAGAAGGGGATTACCTGCAAGGGGTCAGAGGACCAAGACAAATGCAAGGACTAAGAAGGGCCCGAGGAGGGTCGCAGGTAAAAAATAGGTAGAGGAGGGAATATTAATTGGCGGCTAAAAGAGCTAGGACTACTCGTGTTAGGAGAAGAGAGCGTAAGCATGTAGAGAGAGGGCAAGCCCATATCTCATCGACATTTAATAATACAATGGTAACCTTAACGGATATGCAGGGCAATGTATTATCATGGGCCAGCGCTGGACAGCTGGGTTTCAGAGGTTCAAGGAAATCAACGCCCTTTGCGGCGCAGCAGGCAGCTGAGGAAGCAGCGAGAAAGGCTATGGAACATGGTCTGAAGAGCGTTGAGGTATATGTTAAAGGGCCGGGTTCGGGCAGGGAGGCGGCGATAAGGTCCCTTCAGGCCACTGGTTTGGATGTAAATCTTATCAAGGATGTTACTCCTATTCCACATAATGGATGCAGGCCACCGAAGCGTAGAAGAGTTTAACTATTTAGGAGGTGTAAAGGTATGGCAAGATATACAGGACCAGTATGTAGATTGTGTCGTAGGGAAGGACAGAAACTATATCTAAAGGGAGATAAATGCTTCACGGATAAATGTCCGGTTTCAAAGAGAAATTTCCCACCGGGACAACATGGGCAATCGAGAAAGAAGGTAACGGAGTTCGGATTGCAGCTGAGGGAGAAGCAAAAAGTTCGTAGATTTTACGGCATACAGGAATCGCAGATGAGGAAATACTTCAATATGGCGGATAGGATGCAGGGGATTACGGGCGAGAATTTGCTGCGATTACTAGAATTGCGATTGGATAATGTGGTATATAGGATGGGCTTTGCTGCCTCTAGAGCTGAGGCAAGACAGTTGGTAACCCATGGTCATTTTGTAGTCAATGGAAGCAAGATGGATATACCTTCATCGATTTTGAATGCCGGGGATATTGTCGAGGTAAGGGGAAAGAGCAAGAGCAGCCCTAAATTTAAGGAAACCATGGAAAATCATAGGGGAACCACAGTTGGATGGTTAGATGTAACCGTTGAAGATATGAAAGGTAGAATCGTAACTGAGCCAACTAGAGAGGACATTGACATTCCAATAGAGGAACACTTAATTGTTGAGTTATATTCCAAATAATAATAATATTTATAATAGAATCAGTTACCCTCGTCCTTTGGTAGTAAAATTAATTAAGGAGGGTTAATGTTAATGATAGAGATTGAAAAGCCGAAAATAGAGATTGTTGAAGTTAATGAGGATAATACCTATGGAAAATTTACTATCGAGCCCCTCGAGAGAGGCTATGGTACAACCGTAGGCAATAGTCTAAGGCGGGTATTGCTCTCATCCCTACCAGGGGCAGCTGTATCATCTATAAGGATTCAAGGCGTCTTACATGAATTTTCAACAGTACCAGGAGTATTGGAGGATGTTCCAGAGATAATATTGAATGTGAAGGATATAGCAGCTAAGCTCTACTCCGATGAGCCGGTGACATTGAGGCTGGAGGTGGATGGTCCCCAGGTGGTGACCGCAGGTGACATCATTACAGGCCCAGATGTTGAGATACTCAACAAGGATCATTATATAGCTACCGTCAACGAGGATGGAAGGTTGGATATGGAGCTAGAGATGATAAAGGGCAGGGGATATAGCATTGCCGAAAGAAACAAGGATGAAAATCAATCGGTAGGAACGATTCCGGTGGATTCATCATTTACTCCCGTGGAAAAGATAAATTTCTCGGTTGAGGATACCAGGGTGGGACAGATTACGGATTTTGACAAGCTGACCCTGGAGGTTTGGACAAATGGAACCACAACACCCGAAGAGGCAACCTCTTTAGGAGCAAAGATCCTTACCGAGCATTTAAATCTATTTATTGGATTGACGGATCATGTAAGCGATGTTGAGATAATGGTGGAGAAGGAAGAAGATCAGAAGGAAAAGGTATTGGAAATGACCGTAGAAGAATTGGATCTATCGGTGAGAAGTTATAACTGTCTGAAGAGGGCCGGAATCGATACGGTAGATGAATTGATTCAGAGGACAGAAGAAGATATGATGAAGGTAAGAAATCTAGGTAAAAAATCCTTAGCAGAGGTAAAGGGTAAGCTTGCCGAACTGGATCTATCCTTGAGAAAGATAGATGAATAGCAGGGATTAAGGAGGGATATGCATGAGCACATTGAGAAAACTTGGTCGTCGCACTGATCATAGAAAGGCAATGCTGAGAAATCAGGTGACTAGCCTATTTGAACACGGTAGAATAGAGACAACTCTCACTAGGGCAAAGGAAACGCGCAGAATGGCCGAAAAGATGATCACACTTGGCAAAAGAGGCGATCTGCATGCTAGAAGACAGGTTTTAGCATATGTATATGATGAAGATATTGTAACTAAACTATTCGAAGAAATAGCACCTAATTATTCCGATAGAGCAGGTGGATATACTAGGATAATGAAATTGGGGCCCCGCAGAGGCGATGGGACGGAAATTGCTATTTTAGAACTGGTGTAATTGGTGGGGGATTAAGTTTCTGACTTAGTCCCTTTTATAATGATTAAACCTTATCTGAGCATCCCTTATATACATAGCCATTTATTCAATTGAATTGAGGCCAAGGCTATGCTATATTAGATTATGTAAATAATTAAAGTTAGGGGATAGAAATGGGAAATTATATGATAGATATGCAGGATGTAACCTATAAATACACCTCTACTAGGGACGAAGAAGATCTGATGGCGGTGGACAATGTAAGTATAGCTGTCCAAAGGGGAGAGCATCTGGTCATACTTGGGCATAATGGTTCGGGGAAATCGACATTGGCCAAACTCATGAATGGTCTTCTATTACCCGCTGAGGGAGAGGTATACGTAGATGGCATGAACACTAAGGACACGGATAGGATCTGGGATATAAGGCAAACCGCTGGGATGGTATTTCAAAATCCAGATAATCAGATGGTGGCCACCATCGTGGAAGAGGATGTGGCATTTGGCCCCGAAAATCAGGGTGTCCCCCCCCTTGAAATAAGGAGAAGGGTGGATGAAGCCCTTAAGATAGTGGAGATGGGGGATTATGCAAAGCATGCACCGCATCTATTATCCGGTGGACAGAAGCAAAGGGTTGCAATAGCCGGTATACTGGCTATGAGGCCGGATTGTATCATCCTCGATGAACCTACGGCTATGCTGGATCCAATTGGAAGAATGGAGATCATAGATACGATAAAGAAACTAAATAGGGTTGAGAACAAGACCATAGTTCATATAACCCATTATATGGATGAGGCCGTAGAGGCGGATAGGGTCCTTATAATGGAGCGGGGGGAAATCGTCATGGAGGGCACGCCTAGGGAGATCTTCAGTCAGGTGGAAAGGGTAAAATCCCTCGGCCTAGATGTACCACAGGTAACCGAATTGGCCTATGAATTAAATGAAGAGGGAATAGATATATCCCGAAATATATTGACAGTAGAAGAGTTGGTGAGGGCACTATGACTATCGTATTGGACAATATAAGTTATATATATAATCCAAATACCCCCTTTGAAAAGAAAGCATTGGATAATGTGAATCTGAATATAGAGGGTGGGGATTTTATCGGGTTGATAGGACATACGGGATCCGGTAAATCTACCTTGGTTCAACATCTGAATGGATTGATGAAACCCACCTCGGGCAAGATAAGCATAGATGGAATAGATATAGGCTCTAAGGATGCGGATCTAAGGCAGATCAGGCAGAAGGTAGGCCTAGTATTTCAATATCCTGAGCACCAGCTATTTGAGGAAACGGTATATAGGGATATAGCCTTTGGGCCGGAAAACCTTGAATTGGATGAGGAGGAAGTCGATAGGAGGGTCCGGAAGGCCATGGATCTGGTTGGTTTAGATTTTGAATCCCTGAAGGATAGATCCCCCTTTGAGCTGAGTGGGGGGCAGAAGCGAAGGGTAGCGATAGCCGGGGTATTGGCCATGAGGCCAGAGGTATTGATATTGGACGAACCTACGGCGGGCTTGGACCCCAGGGGTAGGGATGAAATTTTAAATAGCATACAGAGCCTGTATAGGGAGGAAGGCATAATTATAATATTGGTCTCCCATAGTATGGAGGATATTGCCAGGATGGTAAATAGGATCATAGTAATGCATAGAGGGCGAATAGCTATGGAAGGTAGTACGAGAGATGTATTTATGCAGGTTGAGAAGTTGGAGGATATGGGGCTAGGAATTCCCCAGATAACATCCTTTATGAGAAGCTATAGGCTGAAGGGACATGATATCAAGGATGATATATTGACCATAGAGGAT
>JAAYRM010000243.1 GCA_012518745.1 Tissierellia bacterium | reverse complement strand
GACCTATCCATGGTGCTATTATTGGAATATGGGGATAATAGTATGCTATTTACCGGGGATATGGAGAGGATAGGGGAGCGGAGCTTGGCAAATGGCTTGGGGCCAGTGGATCTATTGAAGGTGCCCCATCATGGCAGCAATACCTCATCAACGGAGGAGTTTCTGGATGCATTGACTCCCAAGGCAGGGTTCATAAGCGTTGGGAGGAATAATGGATTTGGACATCCCCATGCCGAGGTAATCGATAGATATATGGATAGGGGTATCGATATATATAGGACGGATGAGATGGGTGCCGTGACCATATATCTAGATGGCGAAAATTATCAAATTACCCCTTTTATAAAGGGGGAGAAGGGTATATCATATGTATTGGAGGCCCATGGCTTTGAAATTATCTATTCGATTATATATATAATAGGGGTCTATATATCGATCAAATACTATATGGGAGTGGAAGGGATTGAATTATAGGAAATTTATTGAGGTGTTGAAATCCAATAGCTTAAAACCGGTATACCTATTCTATGGGGAGGAATTCTATCTCATAGATGAACTGGTGAACAGGGTTAAGGATGCTTATATAGATGATAGGTTTGAGACTTTGAACTATTCCGTATTGGAGGGCAAGGAGCTGAGTTTCGATAGGCTTATGAATGCCTGCGAGACATTGCCCTTTATGGCGGATAAGAAGATAGTGGTGATAAGGGATTTTCCATTGTTCAAGGGGAAGGATGATGAACTCGAAGGATTTGCGGGGGATAAAAATAGGAAGAGGCTGGCTAAATACATAGAGAGCCTGGAGGATTATATCTGCCTCATATTTGTGGAGAAGACCTCCAAGATAAGGAGGAATAATTTCCTATATAAGGCGATTGGAAGGGCCGGGGATGTGGTGGAGCTTAAGAGGCTCAGAGGGGTGGAATTGGACCGTTGGGTTGAGAGGCAGTTTAAGGAGCAGAATAAGAGGATATCCAGGGGGGATATAGGCCATTTTATAGATAAGATGTCCTATTTTGATGCCAATCAGGAGAGGAATTTATATGATTTGGAGAATGAGATAATCAAGATATCCAACCATACCTCGGATGATGAGGTGAATAGGGAGATTATGGATCTCGTGATGATCGATTCCCTCGAGATGAATATCTTCAACCTATTGGATAGCATCAGCAGGAGGGATGGGGGAAGGGCCATAAGGCTATTCAACGAGATGTATATGTCCAATGAGCCGGTGCTGATAATACTACATATGATAGTGAGACAGTTTAGGAATATGCTCCATATAAGGAGTTTAAAGGCCAATGGATATATGGATAAGGATATACGGGGGAAGGTAAAGCTATCTCAATATGAATATAGCAAGGTATCAGGGCAATGCAATAACTTCTCCATGGCTCAGCTTGAAGGGGCATTGTTCCATTGCTTGGAAGCTGATAAGGATATAAAGACCAGCTCCATAGATGAGCGACTTGCGTTGGAGATACTCATAGCCAAACTATGCTTCGATACATAGATAAAGATAAAAAACTTCGGTTCTCCGAAGTTTTTTATATTGCTTCCTCTATTTTCTTGTTCAGCTTCTTGGTCAACCTACTGACCCTCCTAGAAGCGGCATTCTTATGAACTATGTTTCTAAGCGCTGCCTTCTTAAGCCTCTTATCTATGGATTTAAGTAATTCCCTAGCTTCATCTATCTCGTTATTTTCCAATGCCAATTCAAATCTCTTGATATGGGTTTTGATTTCCGATTTCCTAGCCCTGTTTACGGCTGTCTTCTTCTCAGCAATTCGAATCCTCTTCTTTGCAGATCTTATATTTGCCAATGCCTTCACCTCCTAATCATGACAGAAAGTATTCTATCACGATAACCCATAAAAAGCAAGTAAAATGGAAGTTATCATACATAAAAATAGTATATTGAAGGAAAATAAGCATAGTAGGATGATGGGAGGTAGAGATGATAGATATAAGGACGGATTTAGCCATAGAGAGTAGGGAGATGTATCAGGAGCAGGAGGAGGGGGAGATACCGGGTATAGATGTGGAGAGCGAAGAGGGGGAATACTACGATATTACGAGGGTTAGAATATTAGATAAGGCAGGGGAGGAGAGCTTAGGAAGGCCCAAGGGAAATTATATAACCATCGAGGCCCCTCAGCTCAAGCAGGCGGATCAGGAGCTCAAGGATAATATGAGCAAGCTATTGGCCAG
>JAAYRM010000242.1 GCA_012518745.1 Tissierellia bacterium | reverse complement strand
TCAACAATGACAAGCGCTTGCTTGTAGGTATGGGTAACGAATACAGCATGGGTGGGGTTACTGTAGATGACACTTTCGCTACTAGCGTACCAGGCCTATATGCAGCTGGAGAGGTAACCGGTGGCGTGTTCGGTGCTTTCCGTAGTGGGGATGGCTTGACTGAAATGTTAGCACATGGTTATACTGCAGGAAATACAGCCTATGAATATATTAAAACAGCAACACAGCTAGAACCTGCGGATCTAGATGAAAAGGTTGAAGCTCTAATGGCTCCGATGAACCGAGAAGAGGGTATTAGTGCAATTGAGACCCTGCATAAGCTTGAGAGCATATGCGATGAAGGATTCGATTTCTTCCGAGATGGGGAGCGTTTAGCTAAGGCCTATGAGGAGATAAGGGCGCTTAGAGCATCGCTTGATCAAATAGCAGTACCAGAGGATAAGGCTTATAATATGGAGTTAGTAAACTTAATAGCTGTTCGTCACCTAGCGATCTGTGCTGAAATTGGCATCTATTCCGCATTGAATCGTAAGGAAAGCCGGGGATGTCATGTCCGTGCTGACTATCCAGAGGTTAATAATAAAGAGTATCAATTCAGCTACACCGCCACATTAGACGAAGATGGGGAGCCTATCTATGGTAAGTGCTATCCTGAAGCAGTCTATAAGGAATTGGATTCGGAAAATCATCCAAATCTTGCGGAATGTATTGCGAAAACTATTCTGGAGGTGTAGAATGAAAACTATCAAAGTTGAAGTCGTAAGAAGTAATGGTTTACAAACATATGAAGTACCCCTGCTATCCGAAACCATGACGGTTATGGATATCTTGGATTATATATATAACAACCTAGATCATACACTTGCCTACTATAGGCATAGCATCTGTAATCAGTCCATATGTGGACGTTGCCTTGTCAACTTGGATGGGAGACCTGTGTTGGCCTGTGCTGAATATCTAGAACCTACGGCGGAGTCTATCAAACTTGCACCTGCCGCAGGCACCGTTGTACGGGACCTGGTTGTTAAGAGATAGGATATAGGGGATTGTAATCTTTAATAGATATCTTTAATATATTGAAATATATCGATATAAACTTTATAATATTTTCGCTTGTCAATGAAACTATAAGTACATTACTGTAGTCGTTGGGAGGTGATATATAACCAGGTTTAAAAATTGTTTTGAGATTGAGACACCAGTGATTATCTACCTTTATATTGCAGTGATCCTTCTATCTGTTTATTAGGAAATGCGGTGGTAGGGAAGTGTGTATGTATCGTAAGCGATACAAATAAAAAAAAGGGGTGTAAGGTAAATTATGAAAAGACGACATATGCTCAGTTTTTTACTCTCAATTGTTATTATTATGACGTTGGTTGTTGGATGTGGAGGATCTGAAGCTCCAGCTGATTCAGACGATGGTGGCGAGGATACGGAAGCAACCGATTCAGGTCCAGTGAACCTAGATCTTGCAACTATGAAGATGGGTAGTTCATGGTATAGCTATGGTTCAGTTTTAAGCGAATTGATTACAAAGGAACTTCCAGAGGGTTCAAGGGTAAATATAATTCCTGAGTCCGGTGCGGGAGCCAATCCAACACTTATTTCAGATGGTACATTCCCAATGGGTCTTAGTATGAACCAGGCATCCTCCTGGGCTTACGAAGGGAAGTTCATCTTCGAAAAGCCATTGGAAAACCTTAGGGGATTAGTTGGATATCTTGACACTTATTTCTACGCAGCTGTAATGACCAAATCCTTCGGATATACAGATCTTGCTGATGTTGCTAAGGATAAGGCGCCAATGCGTGTATCCACTGGACCTGCAGGTTCAACTGGGGAAGTTGCAACTAGGTTGATATTCGAATACTATGGTTTCGATTATGATGACATCATTTCATGGGGAGGAAAAGTAGAGCATAACGACAATAATACAACGGTAGAACTATTTAAGGATGGCCAAGCTGATTTCCATATGCATAATGTTACAGCAGGTCACGCGGCTCTTACCGAATTGGCTGCTAGTACAGACGTTGTATTCCTAGAGTTCCCAGATGAATTGATCGATGATTACGTTGAAAAGTATGGATTTAGTAGAGAGGTTATGCCTGCGGATACATTTAGAGGGCAACCTGAAGCCATTAATAGCATGGGCTTGACTACTAGTCTTATAACCAATACCGACATGTCAGATGATATTGCATATGCCATTACCAAAGCTATTGTAGAGAACCCAGAAGCTATGCACAAGGCTCATGCAGCATTAAAGAGATTCACTCCTGAAGATGCATGGAAGCCGGACGGGTTAGGCATACCTCTTCATCCTGGCGCGGAGGCATATTATAGGGAGGCTGGCTTACTGAAATGATATTGAATAGGATGAGAAAAAGATTCTTCAATCCAGCGAGTGTCTGGGCCTTAATGTGGACCTTGTTTCAGATTTGGATTGTAATTCGTGGGGCCTATCCCTCGATGGTATTGCGTCCTATACATGTTTGCTTTGCAATGGGTTTAGTCTTTTTGACTAAGCCCATGCTCCAAAAGGATGCGGTACCGAAGGGAGAACAGTATTGGCCTAAATGGTACGACTATATCTTTGTTCTAGCAGTTATTGCATGTTTGATACATTTTGTTGCAAATGGCGACCGTATGATGTCACGAATGGTATTTGTCGATAAGTTGACTACCATGGATCATATCGTCGGAGTGGTAATGTTGATACTGCTTCTAGAATGTTCTAGAAGGGGAGTTAATACAGCATTCACTATCATAGTTGCTGTATTTATGGCCTATGCGGTATGGGGTGGTAATCTACCCGGTATATTCCAACATAGTGGACAGAGTCTATCTATACTACTAGAAAACCAATTATTTTCGACCACTGGGGTGTTTTCCTCTCCAGCTAGCGTATCGGCATCGATGGTTTTCTACTTCCTACTATTTGGTGCATTCTTAACCGCAACGCCGTCGGGGCAATTATTTATCAATATTTCTAGGGTATTGACCCGAAAACTGGTAGGTGGGGCTGGTAAGGCAAGTATCGTTGCAGCAGCACTATTTGGTATGATAAGTGGGAGTGCACCAGCTAATGTAACTTCCATCGGTACCATAATGTATCCTTCGATGAAGGAAGAGAACTTTGGACCAATGTTTTCAGGTAGCATATTTGCAATTGAAGGAACCGCTGGTCAATTGATTCCACCCGTTATGGGAGCAGCTGCCTTTATAATGGTGGATATGACCGGACATAGCTATGCTGAGATTATGAAAGCGGCTATATTACCTTCGGTTGTGTTTCTAAGCGGACTTTATTTCCTAGTTCATCTATATGCAGTAAAAAATGATTTACGTCCGGTAGAGGAAGATGTAACTCATATGAAGAAGGATATCTTCAGGCATATACATTTACTATTGGGTGTATTGCTCTTAATCGTATTGATTATAAAGGGTTATTCCATGATGAGGGCTGCAACCGTAGCTAGCTTGAGTCTCGTACTTCTTTGCTTCTTGAGGAAGGATACTAGATTATCCCTCTATGAGATCATCGAAGCCCTTGAAACAACGGCTAAGCAGGCGACCACGGTAGCAATACCTTGTGCGTTGGCTGGAATTATCATAGGATCAATAGCTAGTACAGGTTTGGGCTTTAGGTTCAGCAGTATAATCAATGCACTTGCTCAAAATAGTTTATTATTGGCATTGGTTGCAACCATGTTAATGGCCTTGGTCCTAGGGATGGGCATGCCTACTAGTGCGGCTTATATTATGTCATCTGCACTGCTCTGTCCTACCATTGTTGACTTAGGGATTCCGGTACTGGTAGCCCATTTCTTCGTATTCTACTTTGCAAATCTATCCGCACTTACGCCACCGGTGGCATTGGCCTCCTATGCGGCGGGGGGAATTGTCGAAGAGGATATGTGGAAGCTTGGTTTGGAGGCATTTAAATATAGTATTGTAATAT
The DNA here is from genome assembly GCA_012518745.1 of Tissierellia bacterium. Classification (GTDB taxonomy): domain Bacteria; phylum Bacillota; class Clostridia; order Tissierellales; family Tepidimicrobiaceae; genus DUNJ01. The sequence continues at coordinate 3,702 of JAAYRM010000242.1, read as the reverse complement.
TTATGATTCCATATATATTTATATATCATCCGGCATTGCTTGGATTGGGTACTCCATTGGAGATTGCTGCGGTCGTAGCCATTACTCTAATAAATACCTTTTTGATAAGTGCTGTGTTGATTGGTTATGGGCTTGTACCTGTAACAAAACTTGAACGGGTTCTGATGATTATCGCCTCAGTTGGGATAATCGTTCCGGAAACAACCACTACAATTGCAGGTTTAGTTCTCTTTGCTGCAGTCATGCTGAAGCAGTATATCCGCAGAAAGAGGTTTGCGGAGGGCTCAGCTTAAACACCTTATATATATGATCTTCTATGAAGAAGATATAATAATTGATAAAAATATATTGAGTGCCCATATCCCCCTCTAGGCGATTTGTTTGGCACTCAATATATTCAACCTTAACTTTAAATTTTATAAGGAGGATTTAAATGCACATTTCTTCAGATTATAATATTGTAGTTGTCGGGATGGGTTTTATCGGTGGTTTTCTTCTTCCCGGGTATGAGATGTTACTTGGAGATAAGGTAGCAACAAATGTTTTTGGCGTTAAAGCTACCGATCGTAATTTAGAAGAATTGCGGGAGAGACTACCTTTTTCAATCTCCGTTGATAATACGGCTGAGCTCTTAAGGGAGACAACACCGGATATCGTGATAATGTGTCCGCCACCAAAGCAAATTCCTGTGGTTGCACGAGAAATACTATTGCCATATTTTAATGAGGCGAGGGAGAAGGGCATATCATTGCCAGATATCTATACCTTTGGGCCTTCACCCGATCCGAAATTCTACTATGAATTGTTGGGCGACGATATAAATTGTGTAAAATATCTTCCTAGTATGGCGGAGCCCTTTAAGGGAGTTCCCCTTCAGGAATGTGGTGGCAGCTTCCTGACCTTTGGTTCGGATGATCATCCATTCCCGGAAGAGAGACGTCAGCGAGCGATTGATTTTTCAAATATGTTCGGTCGAACATTTATAGTACCGCATGATGTATCCTTAATTGGACTATCAGCTAAAAACACATCACATACTTGCTATGAGATATGCTATGCCGTTTCCGATGTAATGGCCGAGCGAGGCTATGATGTATCCACTTCTCAAGTGGGCAGTGCCATGCGTGCGGCTATGCGTAAGCATCTAGAATTGGAAGGCGAGGGCTTATATCCATCCTCCCTTGAAGATGTACCTGAGGAAATTCGGGATTTCATCGAGAAGCTTTCCATAGCTTGGTTTGAAGGGATTCTAAAGTACGTTGTTAGCACTGGATGTGACATAGAAATGGCTAGGGAATTCCATGCTGCTAACTTCGAGGTATGGAACCTAACGGCACAGTTGGCCACGAGAGAGGAATTGGAGATTTCGACCGCTAACCATGCTACAAAGGGCGGCGTTAATGAAAAGGCAATTGAAGTCTTCATGGGCTATTTCGACTCACAATTAAAGGATGCGCTAAGAAGTCATCTAGATGGAACTCTACCGGTAAGCTTCTTTGACACTGCGGAAGGTATGGCCTTTGCCATAAACTTGACAGTCAACCGTCATGCTCACCGCTTAGCTAACAGATAGGAATGATCTAAAACATAGAACAATGGGTCGGATATCCGGCTGTGGGATAATATATCCCCTGGGTATCCTGGCCTATATATGATTCAAAGGGGGGGTGAAGCATTTGGCATATGTAATAAATCATCAGTGCATTTCATGTGGGGCATGTGAACCCGAGTGTCCAGTGGAATCCATATATGAAGGGGTTATGCAATATAATATAGATCCGGATACATGTATTGATTGCGGTATCTGCACCGAGGTATGTCCAATGGAGGCAATTCATCCAGAGATGTAGGTTGAATGGATTGATAGATATTATTGAATTAACTGAATCTCCTTTATAAAAACTCCCCCATTTATTATAAGTGGGGGATAATTATAGGCCGCTCTATTTCTATAGATCATCCGACTCTGAATTTCTACTGGGTGGGATATAGGGTGTGTGGAGTTTCATTACGACCGGGGGATGGGAATCAACTATCATATGGGCTTATAGAGTGGGCCTTGGTTTAAGGGGGGCATTATGAAAAACAATAGAGGAGTATATATACTAGCTGTACTATATGCAACTATTATAGGGCTTTCGTTTCTATTCACGAAAATAGCCCTGCGGTTTGCAGATCCTATAGATGTATTAGCATATCGTTTTATAGCATCATTTGTTATGATTTCGACAATCATGCGAGTTAGAAAGATTACCTTAGTCTATAATAAGGAGGAATTAAAGAGGCTGATCATTCTAGCCCTATTCCATCCACTAGCATATTTTACCTTTCAGACATTCGGCCTGAAGTATGCATCATCTTCCGAGGCTGCAATAATACAGGCGGCATCCCCTATATTTATATTGATATTGGCCACGATATCTCTAGGGGAAGAGACCAATATATATCAGAAGCTTTTTACCCTATTATCCGTATTTGGCGTTGTCTATGTTATAGGCATGACCAGCCTATCATTTGAATCCGCTAGTATTAAGGGGATTATCTTACAGATATGTTCCGCATTATGCTTTTCCGTATATAATGTAATGATGAGAAGTTTGACTAAGGATTTTAGCAGCGAAAAGATCTGCTATATAATCAGTGCAGGTGGATTTGTAGGCTTCGGCATTACTGCGATTATAAAGAATTTAATATATAATAGTACGGGCAATTTTCTAGCCCTTTCAATGAATTTGAACTTTATTCTAGCAATAATATATCTTGGTGCGATAGCCTCGGCTACGGCATCCTTGATCAATGGCTATGTATTGTATAGGATAGAGGCATATAAGATGAGCGTATTCACCAATTTGAGGACAATAGTATCGGTTTTAGCTGGGGTATTACTCCTGAAGGAGAAGATATTCCATTACCATATAATAGGCTCCGCATTGATAATATTCGGTGTAATAGGTACCAATTTCCTAGATAATAATGGCATCGAAAGGCTTAAGGTGAGCTTGAGGGAATATAGGAGCCCATAGGGGTAGATCATTTGGTATCTATACAGAATATTGGATGGTGGCTAAAATGCTCCATTCGCTATTTAGGAGGAAAGAATTGAAGAGATATGGAAGTATACTTAAAAAATTTTTGAGTCTTTTATTAGGCTTTATCCTGATCAGCCTAGGCCTTACCAGTTCCCTACATGCCGAACTCGGTGTACATTCATGGAGCATCCTTCATATGGGGGTATCCATACAGACCGGTCTTACATTTGGGCAGGCATTTCAGGTTACAGGTATTACAATAATATTGCTGAGTACTATGCTCGGCATCATACCAGGCATTGGAACCATTTTGAATATGTATCTCATAGGTGTTTTTTGCGATATCATAAATGCAAGTGGGTGGATGTCCACACCACAATCCATGTTAGGTAGAATTGCAATGCTATTGATGGGCAATCTATTATTTGCCGTTGGTACCTATTTCTACCTAAAGCCCGGGTTGGGTGGGGGGCCAAAGGATAGCCTGATGTTGGCCATATCCCAGCGGAGCAAATATTCCATTTCGGTGATCAGAACCGCGATGGAGATCATCGCTACAACCATTGGGACTATCATGGGTGGACCCTTGGGCATTGGAACCATAGTGCTAGCCATTACCATAGGGCCTCTTATTCAGGGGGTATGTCATATTGCAGATCTAAACCTCAAGGCT
>JAAYRM010000241.1 GCA_012518745.1 Tissierellia bacterium | reverse complement strand
ATGTAAGAAATAGGCATAAACAAAATAAATCTTTAATAAAATATTAGAAACGTAGGTTGACAAAGTGAACTACTAGGTATAAAATATCTATCAAACGTATAAATAATATGCTCTTATCAAGAGTGGTGGAGGGAACTGGCCCATTGAAACCCGGCAACCTGTACACGCAAGGTGCTAAATCCAGCGGTATATCCTTATACCGAGAGATGAGAAAGAGAAATAACCTCTTTCTTTGAAGGGGTTATATTTTTTTAACCTCCGGTATGCTCCAGAGGTTTTTTATTATAGTCTTATACGGCATAATCTGTTCTATAAAGGGGTGTAGTAATTGATCACAATAGAAAACCTATCAAAATGTTTTGAAATTGGCGATGATAGGATATGGGCTGTAAGGGATGTTGATCTACATGTAAATAGGGGTGAAATATATGGAATTATAGGGTTGAGTGGAGCAGGAAAATCCACCCTTATTCGCTGTTTGAATAGGCTTGAGGAACCAACAGAAGGAAAAATTACCATAGATGGAATAGATGTTACCAGCCTCGATAAACGGGGATTGAGAGAGATCCGGAAGGATATGGGCATGATTTTTCAACATTTCAACCTATTATCCCAGAAAACCGTATATGAAAACATAGCCTTCCCATTGGAATTGGAAGGGAAGTCCAGACTTGAAATAGAATCAAGGGTAGATACCCTCCTGGACTATGTAGAATTGATGGATAAGAGGGATTCCTATCCCTCGCAGCTGAGTGGCGGGCAAAAACAGAGAGTTGCAATAGCCAGGGCCTTAGGTAATAACCCTAAGATACTATTGAGCGATGAGGGAACATCTGCATTGGATCCAAAGACCACAAAATCCATCTTGGAACTACTCGATAGGATAAGAAGGGAATTCAACCTTACCATAGTACTCATCACCCATCAGATGGAGGTTGTCAAGGATATATGCGATAAGGTGGCAATCATCGAGGATGGGAGGATAATTGAAAGCAATAAGGTGGATGAACTATTCCGTAATCCAAGGACCCGAACTGCCAAGACCTTTATCAGCGGCTTGGATTTCGATATGGAGGAAGAAATAATTCAATCCAAGGATTCCAAAGGTACCCTAATCCGATTGAGCTATCTAGGGGATAGTGCTACAAAACCCATAGTCTCGGAGATGATTAAGAATTTCAATATACATGCAAATATTCTATCTGGCAATATCAATGAGCTGATGAGCACTAGTGTTGGGTATCTGATACTAGAGCTCCTGGGAGAGGATCAGGAGATAGAATATGCAATAGATTATCTTAAAGATGAAAATGTTGATGTGGAGGTGATATAAATGGCTGAATTAGTTATTCCTTCTCTATTGGAAACTCTATTTATGGTAGCATTTTCTACGCTGTTTTCGCTTATAATGGGCTTTCCATTGGGAATTCTATTGGTGGTTACCGAAAAGGGGAATATATGGGAGAAACCCTTGCTGAATAATATCTTGAACAGCATAATCAATGTCTTGCGTTCTTTCCCATTCATAATACTTATGATCTTGGTCTTCCCTATATCCAGATTGATTGTGGGAAAGTCCATCGGTACAACCGCCACCATAGTTCCATTAACCATCGCGGCTGCACCATTCGTTGCAAGGATTATAGAGAGTTCCTTAAAAGAAGTGGATAGGGGGGTAATTGAATTAAGCCTTTCTATGGGGGCTACAACACCACAGATAATTTTTAAGGTTCTTATTCCAGAAGCCATGCCCTCTTTAATCCTCGGGATTACCATAACCATTATCAACTTAATAGGATATTCCGCTATGGCTGGGGCTATTGGGGGAGGTGGCTTGGGGAATTTGGCCATTAGATATGGATTATATAGATTTCAAACCGATATCATGATCGTATCGGTGATATTGATAGTGATATTGGTCCAGGGTATACAGTACCTTGGAAATAAGTTATCATCAATTATTGATAGGAAATAGGAGGAATTAAATTGAAAAAAATTATTTTAATAGTTCTATCAGTTGTTTTAGCGTTAGGAATACTTGCGGGATGTGGATCGACTGCGGATAATGAGGATCTAATCAAGATTGGTGTCTCTCCGGTACCCCATAGGGAACTAATTGAATTGATAGAGGAAGATCTAAAGGATGAGGGTATAGAACTAGAGATAATAGAATTTGAAGATTATGTCAAGCCTAATCTAGCCCTTGCCGAAGGCGAAATAGATGCTAACTTCTTCCAACATGAACCCTACATGGATAATTTTAAAGAGGAGAATAATATAGATATAGTTTCCCTAGGTAATGTTCATGTGGAGCCAATGGGACTGTTCTCCTCAAAATATGATGATATCGAGGATATTGAGGATGGTAGCGAAATTGCAATTCCAAACGATCCCACAAATGGCGGTAGGGCGCTTCTACTGCTCGAAAAATATGGACTTATTAAATTGGACCCCGAAGCTGGTATATTGGCTACGGAGAACGATATAGAGGAAAATCCCAAGAACCTAAAGTTTACAGCACTTGAATCCGCCTATCTACCAAGGGCATTGGATGAGGTAGATGGAGCCGTTATAAATGGTAATTATGCATTGGAGGCAGATCTAGTTCCCACCCAAGATTCTATCATCATAGAGGGTAAGGACTCTCCGTATGCAAATATAGTGGCGGTAAGGGCCGGAGAGGAGAACGAGGATAGGTTTATAAAACTGCTACAGGCTCTACAAAGTGATAAGGTTAAGAAATTTATAGAAGAAAATTATGAAGGTGGAGTAATACCAGGATTCTAGAGATTATAAGGGCATATCCCATGGATAATAGATCTATGGGATATGCCCAATCCATTTATAATGAAATATCATTCAATCCATGTTTAACCAACTACCTCCAGCTATTCCCTTTCTATATAACCCCTATCAAAAGCATCCTCTATCATATTTGTGGTGAATTCCCATAACCTCTTAGAGATCTTCTTCAATGGAGCAATCCTTTCATATATTGCACTTTTAGGTACATTGAATTTTTTCCATGTTCCGCCACCAGAATAATAATTATTTATAAATGGCTGCAGCCTATCCATGGATGCTGCAAATAGTGCTTCCTTGGTATTCTTCTCCTCGAATTCATCCCAGAGTTCTCTTAACTCCCTACCCTTTTCCTCATCCAATATTCCAAAGATTTGCTCCGCTGCCTTCAACTCCCGCTCCTCCTTATCCTTGCCAGCTTCTATATCGTAGCAGAAGGTATCCCCAGCGTAGATCTCTACCACATCATGAATTAGGAGCATCTTTATTACCTTGAATAGATCAACATCATCATCCGCATACTCGGAAAGTAATAACGCCATTACCGAGATATGCCAGGAATGCTCCGCATCGTTTTCGCGGCGCGATCCATTCGCTACTAGGTTTTGCCTGTAGACATGCTTCAACTTGTCGATTTCCATGAGAAAGTCAATCTGCTGCTTCAGGCGGGGCTGCATT
>JAAYRM010000004.1 GCA_012518745.1 Tissierellia bacterium | reverse complement strand
GAGCCATAATGTCCCTATATGATCAGCTAGATAGGCAAGGTCATAGGGCCTATCAACCCATCAATATAGCATATGGAATCAAGGATGCTACTGTGGCAAAGGTAGAAGAGGGGATGATAGATACGCCTGCAATTCAGGTCTCCGTGGAACCGATAAGGCATTATCCTGAAGGGGAAACTGCGGCCCATATATTGGGATACCTTGGGAAGATATCCCAACCCAATGAGATCGATAGATATGTAAAAGAGAAGAAGTATTCCCCAAATGACCTGATAGGAAAGACCGGTATAGAGGAAAAATTCGAATCGGATTTAAGGGGTAAGAATGGAATAAAAAGAGTAGAGGTGGATGTATTAGGAAATACCACCAACGTTATAGATGAGGAGAAGGCGGTGCCCGGAAATAATATATATCTGAGCATAGATCTTGAGCTTCAGAAGGTTGCCGAGGATGCATTAGAGAGGACACTCGAAGGCATTCGACAGGGTGGGTCCTTCCAGAGTCGGTGGGGGAACCATAAATTTGGTGTCAATAGGAGGAAGGGAAGGCCCTATGTAAATGCAACTTCCGGTTCCGTGGTGGTGGAAAATGTAAAGACCGGGGAGATATTAGCGCTGGCTAATTACCCTGCCTATGATCCCAACCTATTTGCTACCGGAATATCCAGTACCGATTGGCAGAGTTTAATGCCTGAACATGAGGATGACCTATTGGCGCCAAGGCCACTATATAATATAGCGTTGCAGACGGCCGTTCAGCCCGGCTCAACCTTTAAGATGATTACTGCCCTTGCAGGTTTAGAGAATGGGATGAATCCACATAGGACCATAAGGGATATGGGACAGGTATTTATAGGTTCACATCCGAAGGGGTGCTGGCTATGGAATTCCAGTAGAAGAACCCACGGGGCGGTCGATGTATATAATGCCCTTAGGGATTCCTGCAACTACTATTTCTATTCCTTAGCACTAGGAAGGAATCAACGAACCGGTGAATCATTGGGGATGAGGGTGGATATAGAGGATATTATGAATATGTCCAAGAAATTTGGATTAAATGATAAATCGGGAATAGAGATAGATATCCCGAATGAAGCCTCTGGTGGAGTGCCGAATCCCCAAAACAAGGTGTTGACGATAAAGGCAATGTTGAGGAGAAAGCTCAAGGGGGTTATACAGGGCCATATAAAGGATGGGGAGGAGTTCTCAGAAGAGGAAATAGATGAGAAGATAGAGGAGATAGTTAGTTGGACGGAAATAATGGAACCGCTATCGAGAAACGAGGTAATAAAGAGGCTTGATGAAATGGGCTTTGAACCGGAAAGACGCCTTCCAGGGGAGAGGGAAGGATTGGCAGATATGATAAAGTTCACCTACCTAGATTTTGCGGGGTGGAATATCACCGATACGCTGGACGTATCCATAGGGCAAGGCCAGAGTGCCTATACACCAATCCAGATGGCCAATTTTATAGCTACCCTAGCGAATGGAGGCAATAGGCATAAGGTGACCGTAATAGATAGCATAAAGAATTTCGATAATAGTAAAACCATCTTTGAAAGTAAGGCAGATGCCACGAAGATCAAGCTAAAGAATTATCAAAACCTAGATCATGTTAAGCTAGGAATGAGGAAGGTAGCTTCTGAGGGGACCGCAAGGAGCCTATTTGGCAACTTTCCCATACCAGTGGCAGCTAAAACCGGAACTGCTGAGAGGACAGGCACAAATCCAGCCACTGGGGATACCTATGATGATTATGCTTGGTTTGTAGCCTTCGCCCCTTACGAAGAACCGGAGATAGCGGTATCCGTAGTTCTATTTCAAGGGGGAAGCGGTGGATACGCGGGTCCAGTAGCTAGGGAGATAATAGCGGAATATATGGGCTTGAATGAAGAGTCTATTGAGGAGGAGGTACCTTATAAGACTAAATTAGCAAGATAGGAGACTATAGACTTAGCATAATACTATGGAGGTATTGATGGTGAAGGAAGGATTGATAAGCTTTAGAGGAATTAAAGAGGGGATATATATCCATGTAAGGGATGGAGATTTCGGTCGTATAAAAATTGAATTGATCGAAAAGCTGAAGAAGTCCATAGATTTCTTCAGGGGAGCAAATATACTGGGTATAAGGGGGGGAAACCTGTCCACAGATCAAAAACAGGAATTATTCCAGATAATAGAGGAAGAATACGAATTGTCGGTATCTAGACAGGGCCTACCTTCGTATTCGCAATCTGGGAAATATAATGGGGAGCCCACCAGGAATATGACTAAATTCATACACAATACCATAAGATCTGGACAGGTGATAGAGCATAATGGCAGCATAGTCATCATAGGGGATGTGAATCCAGGTGCCCTGATCAGGGCGATGGGGAATATAGTCATATTGGGAAGCCTTAAGGGAGTTGCACATGCCGGAATAGGTGGAAATGAGAAGGCCATAATAGCTGCCCATGATCTACAGCCAACCCAGTTGAGGATAGGAAATATCATCGGTAGGAGGCCAGATGGAGAGATAATTACATCAAAGCTACCGGAGGTTGCTAAGGTTGACAATGGGGAAGTCCTAATAGAGCCATATATACAGAAAAACAATAGATAGGGGGAATATGCATGGGAATAGCGATAGTAGTAACATCGGGGAAGGGTGGAGTAGGTAAAACCACTACAGCTGCTAATATAGGAACTGGATTGGCAATATTGGGAAATAGGGTTGTAGTGGTAGATACCGACATAGGCCTAAGAAATCTAGATGTGGTAATGGGCTTGGAGAACAGGATAGTATACGATATAGTGGATATAGTAGAGGGAGCCTGTAGGTTACGTCAGGGGCTTATAAGGGATAAGCGCTATGAGGGCCTATTCCTATTGCCCGCGGCCCAGACCAAGGATAAGACCGCACTCAACCCTGAGCAGATGTTTAAATTAATAAATCAACTGAAGGAAGAGTTCGATTATGTTGTAGTGGATTCACCTGCTGGGATAGAGCAGGGGTTTCAAAATTCAATAGCAGGGGCGGATGAGGCCTACATAGTTACTACGCCAGAGATATCGGCAGTAAGGGATGCGGACAGGGTCATAGGGCTCTTGGAATCCAAGGGGCTGGACAACCCTAAACTCATAGTAAACCGTATCAGGCAGGATATGGTTGAAAGAGGAGACATGATGAATGTAGATGATATAGTGGATATATTGGCAGTGGACCTGATAGGAGTAATACCGGACGATGAAGCTGTGGTAATATCCACCAATAAGGGTGAACCCGTAATAACTGAAGAGGAACCCCTATCGGCAAAGGCCTTTAAAAATATTTGCAATAGGATTGTAGGCGAGGATGTTGAACTCTTGGATCTGCAATACGACGAAGGAAAATTCAGCAAATTGATCAAACTACTATTTAGTAGGTAAGGGGGGATAGCTTTGGGTTTATTTAGAATATTTAATAGGGAAGAGAAGAGGAGTAAGAATATAGCCAAAGAGAGGCTAAAATTGGTATTGATACACGATAGAGCGCATATGTCTCCTAAGTTCCTACAGATGGTAGAGGGGGATATAATAAGGGTAATAAAGCAATATGCTGAAATAGATGAGGAGGAATTAGATATAAAGCTTACCAGGATGAAGAGGGAATCTGACAATATGCCCATGTCCGCATTGGTAGCTAATATTCCAATAGTGAAGATAAGGGATTTTGAAAGATAAGTTTTTTGGTTACCGATTATGGAATACTCTGGAGGGATATTTGATGTTTAGAAGGTTGGTGCCATTTATCCTAGCAATGGCTTTGATAATGGTGATCTTTACGGGTTGTGGTGAACGAAGTATGACAGAGGATGAACAAGATGATATAGTTGAGGTAGATGAACTGCAGGATGGGAAATATCTGGTAAAGATACCGGTTAGCGAACAGGGAAACTATCCAATGGCCCATATGGAGGTAGATAATGGAGAAATAGTATCATTTAAATATTCTGAGATATTGGCGGATAGCGGAGAAGAGAAAAGCGAGGATAACTATGAATATCAAGATGGTCTGGATGTAATTGCGGACCTGAATGAGCAGTTCAACCAGAAAAAAACTCTAGCTGAGGTAGATTTTGATGCCGTCTCAGGTGCTACATCTACCAAGGAGGAATTTAAAAATGCAGTGAATCAACTATTGCTCATGGCATCAAATGGGGAAGTCTATGAGCCCAGATATATAGATGGTGAATACAGGGCTCAGGCTGAGGAGCCGAATAATGATTGGCTTGCAGAGGTGCTAATAGTAATTAGGGAAGGCCAGATAGTGGGGATCGATTATTCGGAAATAGCCGTAAAGGATAGAACTAGTAGCAAGGTGGTATTCGATAACGACAATAGAGCAGTAATAGGAGCCGACGATAAACCCAAAACGGAACCCGTGGAGGTTAAAGAAGGGGATAAGAAATCCATAGAAAACTATGCACATCTGGATGCCTTCGACGTTATGAAGGGCGTTCAAAGATTGGTAATAGATAATAATGGCGTGGATGATTTGAATCTAGATGCCATTACAGGCGCCACTGGAACTAGAGAAACTATGCTAGAACTGATTGAAAAGGCGCTAGAGGGTGCGGTATAGCACATGAAACCCTAACGGATGTTAGGGTTTTATAAATACTTTGGAAAGGGTAATTATATATGAGGATTAGAAGAATAGTTTTTTCAATGATAATATTCATTATGATATTATCCCTCTTTGGTTGCAGGGGCGAAATCGATACTAGACCCCTGAGCAAGACGGAATTCCTAATGGATACGGTTATACACCTGAGGATATATGACAATAAGGATGAAAGCGCATTAGAGGCAGCCATAGATAGGTTGAAGGAAATAGAGGATAGAATGAGCTCCCATATAGAGACCAGCGATGTAGGCAAAATAAATAGAAACGCCGGTATCAGGCCTACAGAGGTTCATGACGATGTATACTATGTTATAGAGTGGGCAAAATACTTCGCCGAAATAAGCGGTGGTGCCTATGAGCCTACTATTGGCCCCCTGGTGGATCTTTGGAATATCATGGGTAAGGGCAAGGGTGAAAGACAATCCATACCGGATCAGGACGAGATCGAAAAGAACATGGAATTGGTGGATTATAATGATCTGCAGCTATTGGATGACAATAGGGTATATCTAAAGCGACAGGGTATGAAACTGGATCTAGGTGGGATCGCCAAGGGCTATGCAGCGGATGAGGTCAAGAGGATACTTAATGAGCATGGGATAAATAGCGCAATAGTGGATTTGGGAGGCAATATATATGTACTGGGGAATAAGGCCAAGGGAGAACCGTGGAGGATAGGTGTTCAAGACCCATTCGATACGACCGGTAAGTATATAGGGATTTTGAAGGTCAAGGAGAAATCTGTGGTAACCTCAGGGGATTACGAGCGATATTTCACCCATAAGGGTAGGAGATATCATCATATAATAGATGCCAAGACTGGATACCCTTCGGATAATGAGTTAGCTGGGGTGAGCATAGTATCCGATAAGTCCATAGATGGAGATGCTCTATCTACTGCTCTATTCGTGCTCGGCACCGAGGATGGTACGGAACTATTAAACCAGTTGGATAATGTTCAGGGTATATTCGTTAGCAAGAAAGAGGAGGTAACGATACCTAAGAGCCTAGAGGATGATTTTATACTGCCAAATGGAAGGGCAAAGCTCAGCATAAATCCTAACTAATTTGGAATAAAATCCGCCTTATCTAAATATCCTAATAGTAGATTGGGGTGGACGATGCCATGAATAGGAAGAGGTATGGAAGGACCAACAATAATATATTAAGGTTTATTAAAAATAGGATTCGATATGGCCTAAATATGAAACAGGTAGCCTGTGTACTAGTAATACTTCTAATAATATTCATATTGAAACTATTGAATAATAGTATATCAACCAATATAATTCAAATCATAGATAAGGGCATAAACTATGAATTCAGCATAAGGGATGATGGGAATAGAATTCTTGGATATAGCAAGCAGATGATGAGAATATCCCAGGATGCTCTGTCGGTGTTTAGAACGGGAACTTCCCATAAGCATGCTCCGCCGATTAAGGGAAGCATATATAATCCCTTTGGAGAGACAGTATACCTAGATGGAAGGACTTCCTTCAATGAAGGGGTTGATATAATTCCCAGTGATGAAAAGGAACCCATAGCTATTCGGGATGGAATGGTGAAAAAGGTGGAGGATAGGGATACCAAAGGCTATTTTGTCACGATAGAGCACGAGGATATGACCACGGTCTATGGTTACTTGATATCGGCCTACGTATCCAAGGGGGATCGGGTGAAAGAAGGAGATAGGATAGGCAGCCTTGGGACCAATAAGGACGGAAATAAGTATCTACATTTTCAGGTTTGGGTGGATGGAGAACCCGTAAATCCAACCAATTACATAGAGTTCCAGAAGAAGGGCTGGTTCTCAACTTTGGGGAACAGCCCTTTCTCGTTATCATGGCTGGATAGATAATATTATAGATCCCGCATTAATTCATAGGGGTCTTGATCGAGAACAATATGGATATAATGAATATGCGCAGCTAGGGGAGATATGAATGAACTATATTTTTATAGACTCTCGAGATGAAATCGAAAGGGTAGGGGTGGTAGAGGAGGGACAACTTGTAGAATTTTACATAGATGAAAAAGACGAAGGCGGCCTAGCGGGGAATGTCTATAGGGCAAGGGCCACCAATGTGCTCAGGGGTATGGAGGCCGCATTTGTGGATATTGGCGAGGGGAGAAATGCCTACCTATATGTGAAGGATGCCCTGCCCAGGGATTACATGTATCG
>JAAYRM010000240.1 GCA_012518745.1 Tissierellia bacterium | reverse complement strand
TTTCATGGTATGCCTTTATCAATGTCAGCCCCGTAAGCTCTCCATGAGCCCCGGCCGCTGGTTGTAATGTCATCTTATCCATTCCAGATACTGCGCATAGTGCTTCATCCAATTCATACATGAGCCTTAATGCACCTTGAACCGTCTCCTCCGGTTGTAGTGGATGGAGATTTACAAAGCCGTTAAGGGCTGCCATATCCTCATTTATCTTTGGATTGTATTTCATGGTACAGGACCCCAATGGATAGAATCCAGTATCCACGCCAAAGTTCTTATTGGATAGGTTGGTATAATGTCTTATTATATCGATTTCGCTTACCTCTGGAAGATCCAATTCATCATCATTCAAGTATTCAGATGGAATCAACTCTTCGATTGCAGTCTCCTGCACATCATTTTCCGGGAGCCTATGGGCAATTCTCCCAGGTTTTGATAGTTCAAATATCAATTCATTATATTTTCTCATATCATCCCCTCCAATACAGAGCTTAATCTGTCGATTTCATCTTTGGTTCTTTTTTCGGTGACAGCATAGAGTACTCCATTTTCATATTGGGGATACTTTTCATCTAGTGAATAGCCTCCTAATATGCCTTCTTCAAGCAATTTGCCATTTATCTCATCAGCACCAACAGAGCTGGTTATAGCAAATTCTTTAAAGAATGGTTTATCAAATAGGGGCTTATATTTTCCTGATTCGGTTATTTTGTTCATTGCATAATGCGCTTTCTGCGTTGCTTGAAGGGCTACTTGCCTTAGTCCCCTCTTACCTAATGCGATAAGATACACTGCAGCCGCCAATGTAAGTATACCTTGGTTAGAACAGATATTGGAGGTTGCCTTCTCCCTTCTAATATGCTGCTCTCTCGCTTGCAACGTAAGTACGAATGCTCTTTTTTCATCAACATCTATGGTTTGGCCTACTATCCTTCCTGGCAGCCTTCTCATATTGGATTTAGTTGTCGCTATAAAGCCTAGATAGGGCCCACCAAAGTTTAGTGGTATGCCTAGGGCCTGCCCTTCCCCAACTACAACATCTACGCCTTGCGAAGCTGGAGTCTTCAGTATGCCTAGGGATATTGGATCCACACTTACGATAAACTGGGTCCTCCTTTGGCTATGCGCTATCTCTTCAATAGCCTCTATATCCTCGATTATTCCGAAGAAATTCGGGTTTTGAACGATAACCGCTGCTGTTTTATCCGTTACATGGCTCTTTAGCTCCTCGAGATTGGTTACCCCACCTTCATCTTCAACTTCAATTACCTTTATCCCCTGCAGATGAGCATAGGTTTTTAATACCTCTCTAGATTGTGGGTTAACGGTCTTCGATATGACTACCTCGCCTCTTCTAGTTATATTAGAAGCCATAAATGCCGCCTCGGCAATTGCCGTTCCTCCATCATAGAGGGAAGCATTGGCTACATCCATGCCCGTTAAGCCACATATGAGACTTTGATACTCGAATATATATTGTAGAGTACCCTGGCTTATCTCAGCTTGATATGGTGTATATGAGGTGTAGAATTCGCTCCTAGATAGAATATGTCCTATTATCGACGGGATATAGTGATCATAGGCTCCCGCCCCTAGGAAGCATGTTAAATCGTTTATTGTTGAATTCGTTTCGGATAATTCGGTTATATAACTAGCCACTTCCATTTCCGACATCGATGGTTTTAGGTCCAGCCCTCCATCCAATCTTAGATTCTTTGGTATGTCGCTGAATAGTTCATCCACATCATTAAATCCTATGGCTTCCAACATCCTTTTTTCATCTTCTTTAGTATTAGGGATGTAAGGATACATGTTATTAAACCTCCTCATCTAAGAACTTTTCATATTCCTCACTGGTCATCAATTCGTCTAGTTCAGCTTTGTCTGCTACTTCTATCTTCACTAGCCAATTCTCATATGGATCTTCATTTACTAATTCGGGATTGTCAAATAGATCTTCGTTTACAGCTGTAACCGTTCCACCAGCTGGCATATAAACATCTGCCGCAGCCTTTACGGATTCTACTGCTGCAAAGCCCTCTTCCTTATCAAATTCATCATCTACTTCTGGTAGATCTACATATACTATATCCCCTAGAGCGTCCTGTGCATAATCGCTCAATCCGATATACGCTTCGTCTCCCTCACTCTTTAACCACTCATGATCCTCAGTATAAAACAAGCCTTTAACAACCTTCATATTCAAACCCTCCTCATTTTCTTTACATATATTTTATTTTTAAAGAATGTTCTTAAAACAATGTTATTATAAGAACCTTCTTTTGATTATAACCGCCTTTACAGGTTTATTCCTTATTACTATATCTATTTCGTTGCCTAATTCTGTTTCTTCCGTCTTTATCAGGGCTACTCCTAGGCTCTTCTTCAGAGTTGGAGACATATATCCTGTTGTTACATGCCCAATCTCTGCCCCATCCTTCTGGACCTTATAACCTGCCCTTGGTATACCCCTTCCCTTCAATTCAAACGCGGCTACCTTTCTCTTCAATCCTTCATCCCATTGCTTGTTAAGAGCTTCCTTGCCAATATAGTCCTCTTCTTTATCCAGCTTTACGAAGAACTTCAGTCCACCCTCTAATGGCGTAATCTCCTTGGAGATTTCGTTACCATATAGGGGCATGCCGGCTTCAAACCTAAGGGTATCCCTGCAACCTAGACCAGTAGGCTTGATTCCCTCGTCTTTGCCTGCCTCTAATAGCGCATTCCAAACCTCTACTGCATCTTCCGTTGCTAGATAGAGCTCATACCCATTCTCTCCAGTATAGCCCGTACGTGATACCATGCATTCTACTCCGGAAACGACTACATCCTTATCAAAGTGAAATGGTTTCATCTTCGATAGATCCGTATCGGTGAGTTTCTGCAATATCCCCTCGGATTCTGGACCCTGAATAGCAATTATTGCTATCTGATCGGATTTGTTTTCGATTATTATGTTGAAATCCTTTTTGTGGTCTATCATCCATTTGAAGTCCTTGTCCGTATTAGCAGCATTTACAACAAGTAAGTATTCCTCATTATCATATTTATATACTAGAAAATCGTCTACTACTCCCCCATCAGGATAACACATCATAGTATATATGACTTGGTTATCATCGATGGAAGCTATGTCGTTTGTCAATAAGTACTGTAAATAGGCTAGTGCATCCTTGCCCTTTACCACAATTCCTCCCATATGCGATACATCGAACAAACCAGCTGCATTTCTTACCGCCTCGTGCTCTGGAATCAGCCCCTCATATTGTACAGGCAGATACCAACCCGCATAATCAACTACCTTTCCACCAAGCTTTACATGTTCATCATAAAGTGGAGTCTTTTTAACTGTCATGTTATTTACCACTCCTTCCTAATATTTACACATGCTAGGGCGCTTATATGAATACCCTAATATGTTGTATACCCAAAAAAACCTTCCTAAAACAAGCTTGATTGCAATCCAAGCATTAGTATTATTAGGTACTCTCCAACAATCATCAATCACCTTTATTATATAGAAAATAGGCCAGAACTTCAAATATATTATTGATATTTTCCGGAAATATCGCCCATATCTATATGGGTTTATCATATGCATTGCCCAGCATTATTAAATACAAAAAACCGCCAAAGGTTGAATACCAATGACGGTTGTAAACTTTTTAAGCAAACTATGATTATCTATAATCTTTTCAAGCGAACTTTGTAATTGTAAATAAATTTGAATATAAATTGATAGATTCTATCTCTTGGAGAATTGTGGTGCCCTTCTTGCTCCTCTTAGGCCGTATTTCTCCCTTTCCTTCATCCTAGAATCCCTTGTTAGAAATCCTGCCCTTTTCAATACAGGTCTTAAATCCTCATCAGCAACTATTAATGCCCTGGATATACCATGTCTAATAGCCCCCGCCTGACCCGTAAATCCGCCCCCATTTACATTTACAAATACATCGTATTTATCCAATGTATCGGTTATGCGTAAGGGTTCCCTAACAAGTGTCTTTAACGTATCATAATCGAAGTATTCCTCGATATCCCTTTTATTTATATTTATATTTCCGGAACCTGGAAGCAATCTAACCCTCGCGACGGAGGTCTTTCTTCTTCCCGTTCCTATATATTGAACATTGCCCAACTGTAGCCCTCCCTTCCTGAAACACAATTTGGTTAAAATTCGTACATTTCTGGCTGTTGCGCTTCGTGTCTATGATCGGATCCTCTATAGACCTTTAGTTTCTTCAGCATCTGCCTGCCCAATCTATTCTTTGGCATCATTCCCTTTACGGCCAATTGAATTACCCTTTCCGGGCTCCTATCCATCAATCTCCTATAGGGTACCGCCTTTAACCCTCCGGGGTATCCGGTATGATACCTATATTGCTTCTGTTCCAATTTCTTCCCTGTCAGCTTTATCTTATCCGCATTTATCACTATTACGAAATCTCCGGTATCTACATGGGGAGTATATATCGGCTTATGCTTTCCCCTCAATAGGGTAGCAATTTCTGTAGCCAACCTTCCCAATACCTTACCTTCCGCATCTATTACATGCCATTTTCTTTCAATTTCTTCTGGTTTAGCCATATAGCTCTTCATCGTTTCTCCCTCCCTATTACAACGTTGAGTAGTCTATATAAAAAGTTCCGGGCTCTTTTTTAAACACTCTAGTATATTTTAATATAATGAAAATTCAATGTCAATATCTATTTAGGATAATATACCCTTTCCAGATACAGTCCCTGGGACGGGGCTGTATGCCCTGCAGCCTTTCTATGTTTTGAATCGATTATATCCGGAATGTCAGCCGCATTTAGCTTCCCCCTACCTATATCCACTATGGTTCCAGCTATTATCCTTACCATATTATATAGGAAGCCATTTCCCTCGATGATGAGGCAGATCATTCCCCCATTCACATCTAGGGAGATATCGGTTATGGTCCTCACCGCCGTCTCGACATAATTTCTAGCCACCATAAAGGATGTAAAATCATGGGTTCCTTTAAAAAAATCCACAGCCTCTTGCATCTCATCATAATTCAAATCATAGGAGACATGGTATAAAAGGTTTCTATATAGGGCCGTTGGTGTCCTGCTATTATAGATCATATATCTATACCTCTTCCCTATCGCATCATATCTCGAATGAAAATGCATCGGCACCTCTTCCGATCTTAGTATCACTATATCCCCGGGTAGATTGTTGTTTATAGCGAATTTGAATCTATTGGCAGGTATTGTGGATGATGTTTTAAAATTTGCCACCTGCCCCATGGCGTGGACTCCGCTATCGGTTCTACCCGAACCTATTAAAGTTATATCCTCCCCCGTCACCCTATGGATAGCACCTTCCATCTCCTCTTGAATACTAATTCCATTCTCTTGAATCTGCCATCCCACATAATTGCTTCCATCATATTCGATGGTAAGTTTTATATTCCGCATCATATCCCTCTAATATACCTAGTGGCTATAATAAAGCCAAAGAAGCCGATCATTGCAATAAAGGTGCCTATATCATCCCTTTTCAATTGCAATTCATTCAATCTAGTCCTATGCTCCCCACCCCTATAGCAACGGGCCTCCATTGCAATAGCTAATTCATCTGCCCGTCTAAACGCATTTATAAATAGGGGTACCAATAGGGGTACTAGGCTCTTTGCCCTTCTAATAATATTTCCACTTTCAAAATCTGCTCCCCTAGCCATCTGAGCCTTCATTATCTTATCCGTCTCCTCCAATAGTGTAGGGATAAATCTCAGGGCTATGGTCATCATCATCGCCAATTCATGTGCCGGAAGCCCAATCCTTTTAAACGGCGATAGCAGCTTCTCTATTCCATCGGTTAAGGCTATAGGTGAGGTAGTAAGCGTCAGCAGGGATGTCCCAACTATTAAAAATATCAGCCTCAAGGCCATGAAAACTGCCTGCTTTAATCCCTCCTTGGTGACGGTTAAGGGTCCTATCATAAATAATACCTCGCCTTTGGTAAGGAATATATTTATCGCAAAGGTGATTATTATTATGAATATAAGGGGTTTTAAACCCTTCAATACAAATGTTATGGGTACCTTAGATATTATAATCGTTAGAAGTATAAAGCCCAATACAAATATATATGGATAGAATGAATTTATAAAGAATAACGAGATTATATACATCATCGATATCAGTATTTTGATTCTAGGATCTAGCCTATGTATAAAGGTAGTGCCAGGAAAGTACTGGCCAATTGTAATATCCCTAAGCATCTTCTCTACTCCTTAAATATCTTATTAGTTCAGCCTTTGCATCCTCTATGGTCAATATATCATCCTTGATATCATGTCCCTTCAGCCTATAGCTTCTCATAAAGGATGTTATCTGGGGAATTCCTAGCCCCATATCCTCCAACTTCTCAACCTGCATAAATACATCT
>JAAYRM010000034.1 GCA_012518745.1 Tissierellia bacterium | reverse complement strand
TGGCTATGCTCTCGAGCAATGCCGCAAATTTATCCTCCCCGGAGAAGTATAGGTCCACCTCATTATCCTGGGAGAAATATGCTTCGCTGGTTAGGATATGCATCTTCATTATATCCTCATGTTCGGCGAATTTCGGATTGGTAAAATCGTATACCTCCTCCTGTATCTTCCTCCCCTGGCGGAGCACCCTTCGCCTAATACCCCGGTCCTCCTCTTCCTTTAGATCGAATATCTTTTTCTTGCTCATATCCTGCCCTAGGAATAGATATAGCACAAAACCGACTCCAGGCAAAAATGTCAGCACCATCAACCAAAGCCAGGTGGTCGTGGGATTGCGTCTTTCAAAGAACACCAATAGTATTGCGAATAATATATTCAACCATATTATATTCTTCAGAAACCATGTATATCCATTTATTATATAGTTCATGCGAGCATTTCTCCCCCAATAAGAATTCTAGACCTATTTTCTAGCCCTGAGCCGTGCTCCAGTATCAAGGATTCTTTTCCTCAACCTGAAGGTATTCGGCGTTACCTCGATGAGTTCATCATCCTCTATGAATTCCAGTGCATTCTCCAACGACATCTCTCTTGGCGGGGATAATTTCAATGCCTCATCCGATCCTGCGGCCCTGATATTGGTCTGGCGCTTCGTCCTGCACACGTTTATCTCCACATCTACGCCCTTGGGATTTAGCCCGACTATCATCCCCTCATATACCTTGGTCCCGGGAACGATGAACAGGGTACCCCTATCCTGCGCTGTGTGCAAACCATAGGTTGTCGCTTCGCCGTCCCCAAAGGATATTATAGATCCCATCTGTCTAGCAGGTATATCACCTCTATAGGGGCCATAGCGATCGAATACCGAGTTGAAAATCCCATTGCCCCTCGTATCGGCCATAAATTCCTGCCCATATCCTATCAGCCCCCGCGCCGGAATGGAGAAGACCAGCCTCGAATATCCACTATTGGATTCGGATATATCGAGTAATTCACCCCTCCTTCGCCCCAGCTTATCTATTATTACCCCAATATGCTCCTCGAAGACATCGATCGTTACGATCTCCATGGGTTCGTATCTTTTCCCGTCCACATCCCTATATAGGACCTTGGGTTTTGAAATTTGGAATTCATATCCTTCCCTTCTCATATTCTCTATCAATACCGATAGATGTAGTTCACCCCTCCCCGATACCCTAAAGGCATCTGTGGAATCGGTCTCCTCCACCTTTAAGCTGACATCGGTCTGTAATTCCTTGAATAGTCTATCTTTAATCTGCCTCGATGTAATATATTTCCCTTCCTGCCCTGCAAAGGGGCTATCATTAACCGAAAAGGTCACGACAATTGTAGGTTCCGAAATGCTTACAAAGGGCAGCGGCTTTGGATCCTCTACATCACATATGGTATCGCCTATATTAATTCCCTCTACCCCGGTTACGGCAACTATACTGCCTACCTGGGATTCCTTCACCTTCACCCGCTCGAGTCCTTCAAATTCATATATATCTATTATCCTAATCCCTTCATGATCATCTATTCTATCCTGATTCACAATTACCGCCTCTTGATTGGCCTGGACACTGCCCCTCTCTATCCTTCCAATTCCTATCCTGCCCACATAGTCGCTATAATCTATGGTGGATATCAGCAGCTGTAGTGGGGCCTCCACAGCCCCTTGCGGTGCGGGTATATATTCCAATACCACCTCGAATAGATCGGCAATATCATCCCTATCCTCATCTAGATTCCTGGTGGCTATTCCATCTCTAGCTGAGGCGAATACAAAGGGGGAATCCAGATATTCCTCACCTGCACCCATCTCTATAAATAATTCCAATACCTCATCTACCACTTCCATAGGCCTAGCCCCCGGCCTGTCTATCTTATTGATGCATACTATGATGGGTAGGCTTAGCTCGAAGGCCTTTTTCAATACGAATTTGGTCTGGGGCATGGGCCCCTCAAATGCATCTACCAATAGTATGGCGCCATCTACCATCTTGAGGACTCGCTCCACCTCTCCCCCGAAATCGGCATGGCCTGGAGTATCTATGATATTTATCTTGGTATCCTTATAATCGATAGCAGTATTTTTGGATAATATGGTGATGCCCCTTTCCCTCTCTATCTCATCGGAATCCATAATCCTATCCTCCAATACCTGATTCTTTCGAAATATTCCGCTCTGTTTCAGCATACTATCCACCAATGTAGTCTTGCCATGGTCCACATGGGCTATAATAGCTATATTTCTAAGGTCTTCTCTAATAATGTCCATAAAAAGATAATCACTTCCCGTTTAAATTTATATTGTTTTCATCCAAAATAGCATATAATGGCAGGGTCATCCCCTGCCCTTATACCATATATTTCACCGCTACTATCCTATTTTTATCTATATACATCTCATCCGATAGCCCATCCACTATAACGAGCCCCCTGCCACAGACCTTTAATTCCTCCGGGTCATATATGCCTGCATTACAGTCGATTCCCTTCCCCTGATCCTTGACCTCTATCCTGACGGCATCATCGATTATCTCTAGATATAGATCTATGCATTTCTTCCTATTACATCTATTGCCGTGGATAACCCCATTTATGATCAATTCGTTTAGTATCAATTTTATATCGAACATTAGATTTTCATCTTCTACTACGGTATCCAACCTATCTAGTATATCATTTATGAAATCCTTAATCTCATCTAGATCGCTACATACCGAGCCATGAAGTTTGAAAGCCATCTAAACCCCGCCTATTCTTATTATATTATAAACTATTATAATTTTACCCATAATGGCCCTCTTTAATCTCAATATATGGACCACTATTTTCATATATCATCTATAATATAGTTTAAACTCCTGCTTATTTGGGTAAAATTGCATTGATTACATAATGAAAGGGGAAGTGTAAATGGATAGGTATATTTGTGAGCCATGTGGATACGTCTATGATCCAGCAGAGGGAGATCCGGATAACGACATAGAGCCAGGAACTCCTTTTGAGGTATTGCCAGATGACTGGGTTTGCCCAATATGCGGTGCAACTCAGGATATGTTTGTGAAGGAATAATTTTTAGAGCAGCCATCTACCTAGGTGGCTGCTCCTTATCTTCCAACAATGCATTCAATTTCAACCAGGCTTCATCCCGATTATATCTGTCGACTGATGAGTAGGGGAGGATAAGGTTCGTATCCGAAACCCCTAACCTCTTCCGTATCATATCTACACTCGATCCATATCTACTCCTGGATACCTTATCCGCCTTAGTGGCTATAACCAGACCCGTAAAGCCCAGACTAGCTATCCAGCTATACATGGACACATCCTGCTCGGTTGGTTCATGTCTTATATCTACCAATAGAACGATATCCACTAAATTCCTTCTGATATTGATATATTCTTCAATTATGGAACCCCATTTTTGTTGCTCCTTCTTGGATACCCTAGCATAGCCATAGCCCGGTAAATCTACAAATCTGAACTCATCATTTACATTATAGAAATTTATGGTCCTGGTCTTGCCGGGTTTACCGCTAGTTCTTGCCAGGCTATGCCTGTTTAGCATAGCATTTATAAAGGAGGACTTCCCCACATTGGATCTTCCCGCAAAGGCGATTTCCTTCAGGCATTCATCGGGGTATTGCTCGGTATTTACGGCGATCCTATCCAACTCGGCTTTAATTATTTTCATGGCTATCTTCCTCTTTCAATAGTGAGTGCTCGAGAACCTGATCCATATTCTTAACCAAGATAAAGTCCATCTTATTCCTGATCTTAGTCGGCACTTCTTCCAAATCCTTATCGTTTTCGAAGGGTATTAGAATTCTCTTAATACCCATCCTGTTGGCCGCTAGGGTCTTTTCCTTGATACCCCCTACGGGTAGTACCCTGCCCCTCAACGTAACCTCCCCGGTCATGGCTATATCCCTTGCAACCGGAACGTTGGTCAGGGCTGATATGGCGGCTGTTGTCATGGTGATTCCGGCGGATGGTCCATCCTTCGGTATGGCACCCTCTGGAACATGTACATGGATATCCATATCCTTATAGAAACCATCATCTATCCCGAGGGAATCCGAATTAGCCCTGATATAGCTAATGCCAGCCATCGCAGATTCCTTCATTACCTCCCCCAGCTGTCCTGTCAGTTGAAGTTTGCCCGTGCCCTTCATGGAGTTGACCTCTATCGAGAGGGTATCCCCGCCAAAGGCGGTCCAGGCCAATCCGGTTGCCACCCCTATCTGGTCTTCCTTTTCCTGAATATCGAATCGATATTTCGGCACGCCGAGGTATCTATGAAGATTGCCTACATTTATCCTAACCCGCTTTACATTCGATTCCACTATCCTCTTTGCGGCCTTCCTGCAGATATTGGCGATATTCCTCTCCAATGTCCTAACACCGGCTTCCCTAGTATAATGGTTTACTATACTCCTGATGGCGTTTTCGGATATCCCCAAATTGCCCTCCTCAAGGCCATGTTCCTTTAGCTGCTTTGGCAATAGATAGTCTATTGCAATTCTCAGCTTCTCCTCCTCGGTATACCCGCCTATTCTAATCACTTCCATCCTATCCAATAGAGCCCTTGGTATGGAGTTTACCGTATTGGCCGTGGTGACGAACAATACCTTGGATAGATCGAATGGCACCTCTAAAAAATGATCTGTAAACGTCACGTTCTGCTCCGGATCTAGGACCTCCAATAGCGCACTAGCTGGATCGCCCCTAAACCCGGTATCCAATTTATCTATTTCATCGAATAGAAAGACTGGATTCTTAACACCGGCCTTTCTCATCGAGCTGATAATCCTCCCCGGCATCGCTCCTACATATGTCTTCCTATGCCCTCTAATTTCCGCCTCATCCCGCATTCCACCCAGGGACATTCGAACGAATTCACGTCCTAGCGCCCTAGCAATGGATTTTGCAATGGAGGTTTTACCCACTCCTGGTGGCCCCACTAGACATAAAATGGGCCCCTTAAGCCTCGTGGCTAACTTCCTTATGGCGATGAATTCCAATATCCTTTCCTTTACATCCTCCAGGCCATAATGATCCTGATTTAAAATATCCCTGGCCTTCTTTATATCTATCTTATCCTCGGTCTCCTTATCCCACGGGAGCTCTACAATCCAATCCAGATACGTCCTTATAACGGCCGTTTCCGCAAATTGCGGCGACATCCTATTGAGCCTATCTAGCTCCTTGAGGGCCTTCTGCCTGACCTCCTCTGGCATATCTATACCATCTATCTCTTCCCTATACTTCTCAATCTCTTCGGCTAATTCTCCATCCTCGCCTAATTCCTTTTGAATCGCCTTCATCTGCTCCTTTAGATAGTATTCCTTCTGGACCTTGGTTATCTGCTTTTTTACCCTCTTATTGATCTTATCCTCTATCTCCAGTAATTCTATCTCTTCCTTCAGCAGCCTATGAAGCACCTCTAAACGCTCATAGAAATCGAAGGTTTCCAGGATCTCCTGATGTTCTTCTATCTTGAAGCTTATATAGGATGCTATCACATCCGCCAGCCTACCTGGATCCTCTATATCCGCAATGGCCAATAGTATATCCGGCGATAGCTTATTATTCAATACCAGGTACTCCTCGAAATCGGTGATTACCAATCTCATCGCACCCTCGATCTGCTTATCTATGGTTATCTCCTCGGGCTCATATTGAAATACCTCTATTTTGGATTCAAAGTATTCGTCCTCATCGAGGATTTCTACCACTTCGCCCCTATCTATCCCTTCCACCAATACCCTTATGCTTCCACCGGGCAGTTTTAGCATCTGCTTTATCTTCGCCACGGTACCTATATGGTAGAATTCATCTATTCCCGGGTCCTCCGTCCTTGCATCCCGCTGGGTACATAGGAATATCAACGAATCATCTACCATCGCCTGATCTAGGGCTTTTATCGATTTATCCCTCCCCACATCGAAATGAATAACCATATGTGGAAATACCGTCATACCTCTTAAGGGTATGAGGGGTAATATCCTATATTTCATAGTGCTCTGTTCCTTATCCATGATCTCACTCCCTTTACATCTATACGATTCCCTATCGGATGAAATAAGCAATCTAATAGATCTTCAAAGAAAAAGGCTCACTAAACTGTGAGCCCTCTTTTCCTATGATACCGATTCCCTTTTGCCATCCTTTTTAGCACCGTCTTTGGACTTTCTTTTAGCTAATACCAACGTGGGTTCTGCATTGTTCAATATGACCTCTTTGGTTATGAGACATTTTTCTATCTCATCCCTAGAGGGTATCTCATACATTATATCCAATAGGGTTTCCTCTATGATGCTCCGTAATCCCCTTGCCCCCGTCTTTCTTTCCATAGCTTTCCGGGCTATAATCCTTAAGGCCTCTTCCTCGAACTCCAATTCCACCCCGTCCATCTGGAATAGCTCCTTATATTGCTTCACAAGAGCATTTTTGGGCTCCGTTAATATTTTCACTAAAGACTCCTCATCCAATTCTTCAAGGGTAACTATTACCGGCAATCTACCAACAAACTCCGGTATCAGGCCATATTTTAGCAGGTCTTCGGGACGCATTTCCTTTAGCAATTCGCCTATCTTTACGTCCTCCCTACCCCTTATATCAGCTCCGAATCCCATAGCCTTTGTATCCAACCTATTGCCAATGATCTTATCTATGCCATCAAAGGCCCCTCCAACTATGAATAGTATATTGGTTGTATCCACCTGTATAAATTCCTGATGGGGATGCTTCCTTCCCCCCTGCGGTGGTACGTTGGCTATGGTGCCCTCGAGAACCTTTAGCAATGCCTGTTGAACCCCTTCCCCACTGACATCCCTCGTAATAGAGGGGTTTTCAGTCTTACGGGCCACCTTGTCGATCTCATCTATATAAACTATACCCTGTTCTGCCCTTTCTATATCATAATCCGCAGCTTGGATTAGCTTTAGGATTATGTTCTCAACGTCCTCCCCCACATATCCAGCTTCCGTTAGGGAAGTCGCATCGGCAATCGCAAACGGTACATTTAATATCTTAGCTAATGTTTGTGCAAGCAATGTCTTGCCCGAACCCGTAGGTCCGACCATAACTATATTGCTCTTCTGTAACTCAACATCGTTGGTCTTGGATGGTTTTCTATTTATCCTCTTATAATGATTATATACTGCAACGGCTAGGACCTTTTTAGCCCTATCCTGCTTGATCACATAATCACTTAGGGTTTCATTGATATCCCCAGGTCTTGGTAGCTCCTCCAATTCATAATCGAAGTTCTCAATGAATTCCTCATCTATTATCTCCTGACATAGTTCTATACATTCATCACAGATAAAGACATTTGGTCCTGCAATAAGCCTTCTAACCTGATCTTGAGGTTTCCCACAAAAGGAGCAACGCAGCTGCTTGTCATCGTGCTTTGTCATTGTAACACCTCATTTCTATTATTTAGCTGATTCTATCACATCATCTATTATACCATATTCCTTGGCTTGTGTAGCAGTCATAAAGAAATCTCTATCTGCATCCCTCGATATCTTCTCAAAACTCTGGCCCGTTCTTTCACTCAATATCCTATTTATTAGCTCCCTTGTCTGAACGATTTTCTCAGCATGAATTCTGATATCCTCTGCCTGACCTTGCATTCCCCCCAAGGGTTGGTGAATCATAATATCGGCATTTGGGAGCGAATATCTCTTTCCCTTAGCTCCAGCTGCCAATAGGAATGCCCCCATACTTGCCGCCCTACCTATACATATGGTGGAGACATCCGGCTTGATATATTGCATGGTATCATATATGGCAAACCCGGCACTGACCGAACCCCCTGGGCTATTTATATATAATTGTATATCCTTATCCGGATCATCGGCTTCCAGAAATAGTAGTTGCGCCACTATCAAATCCGCAATTACATCGTTTACCTCTCCACCTAGAAATATTATTCTCTCCTTTAGAAGCCTAGAGTAAATATCATAGGATCGTTCCCCCCTATTGGTCTGCTCTACTACAATGGGTACTAATGCCATCTCCTATCCCTCCTCGGTATTTAAATAAACTTTATATTTTCTAATAACAAATCCACTGCCTTGTTTTTCATTATACCCGATCTTATATGTTCCAAATCGCCCTTCCTCATATTGCTTTTAAACTCCTCAACATCCTCCTGATTGTATTGCTTAGCCATCTTCTCCAATTCCGCATCTATATCCTCATCCGTAACCTCTATTTCCTCTACTTCCCCTATCTTAGATAGTATGAGTTCGGCCCTTACCTTCTTATCCGCCGCTGGCCTAGCCTGTTCCATAAAATCCTCCATGGTAGTATTTGTTATGGAGAAGTATTGCTCCATATCCATCCCCTGCATCTGTAATGTATAGTTGAATTCATTTATCTCATTGTCGATCTGATTATCCACCATAACCTCGGGTAGATCTATTTTAGATATCTCTACCATCTTTTCAATGGCCCTATTTCGCAATTCTACCTGTTCCCTATCCTCGGCCTCTTCCTCTAGCCTCTTCCTAATGCTTTCCCTATATTCCTCTAAGGTATCGAATTCGCTTACATCCTTGGCAAATTCATCATCGAGTACTGGTAGTTCCCTTTCCTTGATCTCATGAATTGTGACCTTGAACAACGCCTCTTTTCCCCTCAGATCCTCTTGGAAGTAGTCCTCTGGAAAGGTTACGTTTACATCTACCTCATCACCTTTCGCCTTCCCCACAAGCTGTTCCTCAAAGCCGGGGATGAATTGATTCGTTCCTATCTCTAGATCCTGATTCTCTGCCGTGCCACCCTCGAACTGCTCGCCATCTATATACCCTTCAAAATCGATTGTAAGTATATCTCCATCCTGGGATTCTCTATCCCCTATGTCGATTATCCTACCATTTGCCCTCTGGACGGACTCTAATTCCTTTTCCACATCTTCTTCTGTAACATTATACTCTAGTTTTTCAATTTCTATGCCCTTATAATCCCCAAGCTCTACCTCTGGTTTTACGGTTACCTCTAGTTCTACTATTATCGGTTTCCCCTTCTCCAATTGCTCCACATTTACATCCGGCGCATCTACCGGCTCGAGTTCCAAATCCTCTATTGCCCCATCATAGGC
>JAAYRM010000239.1 GCA_012518745.1 Tissierellia bacterium | reverse complement strand
GTTCTGAGATGCCGCATGAGCTATCGGTGCACTGCCCAATCCCGCCTCATTGGAGAATATTCCCCTTGCCATTCCCAGTCTAATTACCGTACCTATTAACCCACCACCTACGGCCTTACCCGTAAAGGCATTCGCAAATATCATACCAAATGCTGCTGGTATTGCAGATGCATTTGTCAATATAGCTATAAGCCCTCCGCCCAAATATAGAAAAGCCATAGTGGGTACTATCTTCTCTGTAATCCTACCTATGCCCTGTATCCCACCGATGATGACCAATGCCGTCAGTATTCCCACTGCAAATGCGGTTATAATTGGGTTGATTCCAAATGTAATCTCCATAGCCTCGGATACCGAATTGGCCTGTGCCATATTTCCAATGCCAAAGGAAGCCATAAGGGCGAAGAATGCAAATAACCAGCCCAACCATTTGAAGTTCTTCCCATAGACCTCCTTCATCCCTTTCTCTATATAATACATGGGACCACCGGACTTCTCTCCTTTTTCATTGGTGATCCTAAACCTTACTGCCAACAGTACCTCAGCAAACTTGGTAGCCCCACCGAAGGCACCGCTTACCCACATCCAGAATATGGCCCCTGGTCCTCCAACGGATATCGCCGAGGCTACCCCTATAATATTACCAATCCCGATTGTAGCAGCCATGGAAGTCATCAGGGCCTGAAATGGTGTAATATCTCCCTCTGCGCCATCCCCTGTTGAAAATAGGGATCGAACAGCCTCCCCCATCTTTCTAAACTGGATAAACCTAGTCCCAAAACTTAAGTATATACCCGTACCCAATAACAATACTATGGTTATGGGCCCCCAGGCAATAGATGCGGCCTTGGATATTAAACCTTGATACAATTCCATACCATATACCCCCTATATGCTCATATATAAATAATTTATATGAGTATATAACGAATGATTCCGGATGTTACAGGTTCTAGATGGATGTAACAAAAACTTTCTGAAGACTTTTAATTATTTATATGTTCGCAATGGGATATAAGGCCTACGAGAAACTTTTTAATACTGGTTGATCCCCCCTTCTCCACATTACCACGTATAAATTCCATCTCCTTTCGCACCTGCTCAAAGTTGAACAGGCTATTAGCATATATTACGAAGGTTTCATTCATATAATCCTCAAGCCCCAGATGAGCTATATTGGTCATTGCAATATTTATGGCCCTCCTCATCCTCTGTTCCATGGATCTTGGGCTATCAGTAAATTGGCTACATAATTCCTGCATGGTAACCTCGTTAAGGTTCATTCCCTGTTCCACCACATATCTTATTACGGATACTATATCATCGGTACCACTTTCAGCGATAATTCCTAGCTCCATCAATATATTGTTAAGGTTATGTTCATGTCTTCCATCCCCATACTTCGGTCTAACCTTGGCATCCTCATCAAACTTTTCCCATACACTCCGTATTGCCCTATTGATCTCAACTCGTTCAATCACCTTTTTGATTATTGTCTCAACTTCTATTGCGTTGATCGGCTTATGAATATAGTATTCAACGCCATATATATATGCTTTTCCCACCATATCCTTGGAATAGACCTGAGATATCATAATGAACTGGATATTTGGATATTCCCCCTTAATCTGCTTTACTACGGTCAATCCATCTATTCCCGGCATCAATAGATCTATGAGCACAATATCCGGAGCCATAGTCCGTATGCCCTTCAATCCATCATCTCCGTTGGTAGCTTCCCCCACTACCCTGCCCAATTCCCTATCGGCTATTATGGTCTTTAGAATACGAATGATATTGATATCATCATCTAATATAAAAAATTTCATCTTTCAACACCCTCCAACTCCCTAATTGGAATCGATATCAGAAATGAGCTCCCCTTACCCACCTCCGACCTCACCTCTATGCTACCCCTTAAATGCTCCCCGATTATACTATCCACCAATGCAAGGCCTAACCCCCTATTTATCTCACCCGTACTATAATCTATCTTGGTGGAATATCCGGGGGAGAATATATTCGGTAGGTCATTCTTTTCTATTCCCTCGCCATCATCCTCTATCGTAAACCTATGGAACTCGGATTGTATGGCATGGGATATTGTAATCCTTCCTCTTGTATCTATGGAATCTATTGAGTTCATGGCTATATTTCTCAGTATGGACATCAGATAATAATGATTACAGGTGTAGAAGTTTTCACCCACATCGCATTGAACCTCAATGTTTTTATGTTGATCCCTAGCCTCCACCTCCAACGACTTCTGCAATATATCGAGTAATTCATCGAAATACATTCCAGCATCATCTAGTCTATTGGCCATTATATCCTCCATCCCCATTACTACCAGGGCATATTCCTTCTTTATTTCATGTATATCCTTGGCTATCCCCAACGCTTCCTTGCCCCAATTCCTCTCATTTCGTTCCTCGCTAATATCCGAAAAAAGCCGATAAGCATTGGACATTACCCTTTCGATATAATCCATATTCTTCTCCATCCAATAGGTTTCGGTCTTTAGCTGGGATATCAACTGCAGAAGATTTCTATACCTCTCCTCATGTTCTTCCTTTATTAGAAATAGCCTATAATATCTATAGATCATTACCATTAAACATACCAATGCCCCTCTTATTATACCTACCAACAATAGGGCCCTTCCTATCTCATAGCCCATGGTGAATAGTTGCCGCCCGAGCCTTAGATAGGTCTCAAATATATTGGAAATCATATCGGTTGCAACCGATATGATAAATATCCTTAGATAAGTCATGGATACAGCATTCCGCCTTATTATATAGAATACAATGCCATATACTATATAGAATATCGACTCCGGTGCCGTATAATAGAATTGTTGTAATGATATTCCTTGAAAGACCCCATAGAGTAACCATCTAAATAATAGCAATGAGGCCCCAGAGCCTAATCCAAACGCTATGGGATTTAAATCATCATATATATATAATAGCAAAGGAAACATAACTCCCGCAAAGGAAAATTTAAAATTACTTATGTAGAAGTTGATATATAGGAGGGAGGAGATCCCTACTATCAAGGAACCGATATATACCTTTCTATATCTAGACATAGAATCACCTATTCCAATTATTTATCATATCCAATTCAATATAGCTATGGATATATGGTTAAAAATTATATTTAAGTCCACATTATATAACT
>JAAYRM010000033.1 GCA_012518745.1 Tissierellia bacterium | reverse complement strand
TGATAGGGATAGGATAATATTGGTGGAGGGATATACGGATGTTATAGCATTATATGAAAACGGGATAGACTATGCGGTTGCGGGCCTTGGAACCGCCTTTACTGCGAATCAAGCTAAGCTGCTCAAGCGATATGGCAAGGATGTATATATATGCTACGATTCGGATACGGCGGGGATGAGAGCGACCATGAGGACATTGAAGTTGATAATGCGGGAGGGTGTGGAACCCAAGGTGGTGCTTCTACCGCAGGGGGATGATCCGGACGATTTTATCAATGAGAATGGACTGGAGGAATTTCAGGTGCTATTGGATGGGGCCCTAAACCCCATGGAATATGAGATGCATATATATAGGCAGAGGTATGATCTGACCGATGCCGATGATAAGATCAAATTTACCAAGGAGATTTCAAAATCCATACGTGGACTTAAAAGCCCCGTGGAGAGGGATGTATATATAGATAGGGTATCCACGGATACGGGAATATCTAGGGATGCCATAGCAAGGGAGGTGCTGGGCAAAGAACTAGCAAGGGGCGGGGGTAATCCTAGGGACAAGTATATTAATAGAAAATATAGAGATAATAAGAATAAAATAACTCCAATTCAAACCGTATTGGAACCGGCACATCTGATAGCGGAGAAAACGTTAGTGAAATTAATGGTTGACGATAGAAATTATTATAATATAATAAGGGATAATTTGAATTCTAAGGATTTTTTTGATCACGAGTGCAGGATATTGGTAGATATAATTTCCCAAAGATATGAGGGGGATGGGAATCTACTGCGGTTGGATATATCGGATCTAGTGGAGGGTTTGGAGGAACATGAGTTGGATCCTAATATATTGGACAGGATTGGGGTAGGGGATATCAAGTCTTTGCCCGAGGATAAGGCGAGGTCGATAGATGAATTGCTTGTGACTATCGAATACTATAAGTTGAGGATGAAAAGGGATAGGATTAATGAAAGAATTCAATATATTGAATCCAAGGGTGATTTAGGGGCAGGGGAGATAGAGGAGATAAATAGGCTTTGTCTGGAACTGACGGAGTTGAACAAGGAATTGAGGTCCTATATGTAAGCACCTGGAGAGGAGGAGTATAAATGGGGCAAGAGGATAGAAGGGATGGAGTACAACGGATAGAAAATATAGAAGCCATAAATAGACTAATGGAAAAGGGCAGAAAGAATGGGATGTTAACCTATAAGGAGATAATGGACTCTCTAGAGGAAATAGACATCGGTGTAAAGGAAATCGAAGATATATATATACGGTTTGAGGAGATGGGAATCGATATAGTCGGGGAAAAAGATGATGATATATTGGAGGAAACCGAGGAAGAGGGCAAGGGGAACGAGGTATTCATAGCGCCCAAGGGTGTGGGTATCAACGACCCGGTCAGGATGTATCTAAAGGAGATAGGTAGGATTTCATTGCTGGAGGCAGAAGAAGAGGTTGAACTGGCCCAGAGGATGGAAGCCGGGGATGAGCTGGCAAAGCAGCAGTTGGCGGAGGCTAATTTGAGGCTAGTGGTGAGCATAGCCAAGAGGTATGTAGGTAGGGGTATGCTATTCCTCGATTTAATCCAGGAGGGAAACCTAGGGCTTATGAAGGCGGTTGAAAAATTCGACTACAAGAAGGGGTTTAAGTTCAGCACCTATGCAACCTGGTGGATACGTCAATCCATTACCCGTGCTATTGCCGATCAGGCTAGGACCATCAGGATCCCGGTCCATATGGTGGAGACCATAAACAAGCTGGTCAGGGTCCAAAGGCAATTGGTACAGGAATTGGGTAGGGATCCAACTCCGGAAGAGATAAGCCACGAGATAAATATGGAAGAGGATAAGGTAAGGGAGATAATGAAGATAGCTCAGGAGCCGGTATCCCTGGAAACGCCTATAGGGGAAGAGGAGGATAGCCATCTGGGAGATTTCATAGAGGATGAGAGCGCATTGGCCCCAGCGGAAGCTGCAACCTTTACGATGTTGAGGGAGCAGCTGGTGGAGGTATTGGATAGTCTGACCCCGAGGGAGCAGAGGGTGTTGAAGTTGAGGTTTGGATTAGATGATGGTAGGACTAGAACCCTTGAAGAGGTGGGCAAGGAATTCAAGGTCACCAGGGAAAGGATAAGGCAGATAGAGGCCAAGGCCCTTCGTAAGCTAAGGCATCCAAGTAGGAGTAAGAAGCTGAAGGATTTTTTGGAATAGATGTTGGAGGAGATATTTGAGCAGATGTTAAAGCAGATATTTGAATAGACGTTGAAATAGATGGATGAGGAGAGGGATATGAGGCTTTCAGATAGATTACAGGCGATAGCGGATTTAATTCCCAAGAATACGATAGTGGCGGATATTGGGACCGATCATGGATATATACCCATATATTTGATAGAGGAGAGGATATCCAAGAGGGTTATAGCCACGGATATTAGCGGGAATTCCCTAAGCAAGATAGTCGAGAGAATAGAAGGAACTAGGTATACAAGGGATATAGATACCCGCATTGGGGATGGGCTGGAACCGATAAAGCCCTTCGAAGTGGATACCGTGGTCATAGCGGGTATGGGTGGCCTACTCATAAGGGACATTCTAGATGGGGACAAGTATAAAAGGGATTCCATAGTCAACTTTATCTTGCAACCCAATGTGGCCGCCAAGGAATTGAGGATGTATCTATACGAGAATAATTTCAGGATAGTGGATGAGGTATTGGTAAAGGAAGATAATAGGTTCTATGAGGTGATATTGGCTGAAAGGGGAAAGGCCTATGTGGAAGGGGATATATATTATGAGGTGGGGGAGAGGCTATTATCCAATGCAGATCCCCTATTGAAGGAATTTATATACAATAGGATCGATATCAAGGAGGGTATATTGAGGAAATTAGAG
>JAAYRM010000238.1 GCA_012518745.1 Tissierellia bacterium | reverse complement strand
TATATCATAGGACAAGTTTTTTAGTAAAAATTGTTGACTTTGGTGGATTAGTGGTAAAATAGTATTAATAGCAGAAAAGGGGTTGGATAGCAGATGACCAAGAAAGTCTATTTAGAGAATCCATATATACGTCAGATAGATGGAAGGATAATTCAAAAGAAATATATCGATGATAGATACCATATGAAAATAAATCGAACCATATTCTATCCCAACCTATCCGATGGACAACCTGGGGATAAGGGCACCATAAATGGGATCGATGTATTGGATGTATATGAGGATGGAGATGATATAATCCATGTGGTGGATGAGAATATATCTAGCAAGAATGTAAAGCTATCCATAGACTGGGATAATAGATTGGACTATATGCAGCAGCACTCCGGCCAACATCTGTTATCCGCCGGATTCTATAAGCTATTCAATGGTGAGACCATCGGATTCTATATAGGCGAGGAGCATTCCCATGTCGATGTGAATATACCGTATATGGGAGAAGAATATATAGATAAGATTGAGCTCTTTGCCAATAAGGTCATATATTCCAACTTCACGATAAAATCCTATACCATGAACCGGGAGGATATGGATCGACTACCGGTCAGAAATGAGATGAAATCGGAATCCAATATCAGGATAGTGGAGATAGATGGAATAGACTTCTCCCCCTGCAATGGCACCCACCTGAGGAGAACGGGGGAGATAGGCATTATAAAGATAAAGGATATTCAAGCCCATAAGGATTATATAAGGGTTCAATTCCTATGCGGATATAGGGCATTGAAGGATTATGGAGATATTATGAAGGAGAATAAGAGGTTGAAGGATGATAGATGATATTGAAAGGTCATACCCAGATGGGTGTAGGTATGTCCATATTTGTATCATATGAAATTTTATCTAATTGTTTCCCTCATCTTCATTATCTCCTCTCGCAATAGGGCTATATCCCATTTGGTAGCAGGTTGATTATATTCCCCATAGAGATCCGTTTCCTCCGTCTGTACGGGGCTCCTCCCTTCCCAAAACTTCTTGATTATATGGCCATTCCTTATATGTCTACTAACCGTGGGTAAGGAGCATAGGCATCTTATGGATACACCATTGTTCAGATTTATATATGTAGCATCCTCTTCCATGATATCCTCCACATACTCTATATTTACATATCCAAAGGAACCATCATTTCTAAATAAAGGCTTCCTAACCTTTACTGGCACAAATACGTTTTCCATATTGAATGGAATTGGGGGTAGGTTTCTAATCGCCAATATATTAGCAGAAAATCCCCTTGCTGCCCTCAAATCCACCAGATAGTATTCAGCCAACCAATTCAATACCGTGCTGACCGTCCTATAGATCTCATAGGATTGTCCCTCCGGATCATAGGCTATGGTACAATTCCCCCTTAGCTCTATATACTTGGGTACTATAGCCACTATGTCCTCCAATGCAATGCCGTTCGTTTTCATAAGAAATCCCTCCTTAACTTAGATATATTTTATCAGAAC
>JAAYRM010000237.1 GCA_012518745.1 Tissierellia bacterium | reverse complement strand
TTATAAATTCAATTACCTTCGCTTTGGTCACGGGCCTACTAAATAGGTACCCCTGCATTATATTACAGCCTCCGGCTATTAAACTCTCCCTCTGCTCGTGAGTCTCGACACCCTCTGCTACAACTTCCAATTCCAATTGCTTGGCTAATAGTATTATGCTCCTTATAAGAACATCCTCCTCGTCCGAATTCTCGATATTATCTATAAAGGATTTATCTATTTTAAGCACGTCTATATTGAGGTTCTCCAACCTCGCCAACGAGGAATACCCGGTTCCAAAATCATCCAATGATATGCTAATCCCCATATCCTTCAATCCATCCAATTTTTCATTTATTACCTGATAATTACCTATGAGATTGGATTCCGTAATCTCTAACTCTAGATTTTCCGGCCTAATACCAATTCCCTCAATTATTTTTAATAGCTGTTCAGTAAAATCCTTATGTAATAATTGAATTATGGATATATTGACGGCTACCTTGATTCCATCTATATCCTTATCCTCTAACTCCTTGATGAATTTACAGGCCTGTAACAATATCCATTCTCCAAGGGGGATTATTAGCTGAGATTTTTCCGCAACCCTTATAAATTTAAATGGCGATACCATACCTAGCTCTTCATTTTCCCAACGGGCCAAGGCCTCTAGGCCTATTATTTTATTTGTTTCCAAATCCACCTGGGGCTGATATTCTAAATAGAATTCGTCATCATACCCATCAAAGGTTGCTCTTCTAAGCTCCTTTTCGATGATCTCATCGAGTATCAATTCCTCCTGCATAGCCTCATCGAATATCCAGTGTTCCTCATCCTCTAATTTCTTCAACCTATTGATGGTTATCTCCACATGTTTAATTACATCCTCTACATTCTCATAACCCTCATCTAATTCCAATATTCCAATTTTGGTGGTTATAAGTCTGCTGTTTTCCATGCTCCGCGCAATTTCATCCAATTTCTCTAATATCTCATCACTTTTCCCTATCAACTCCTCCCTGCCGCCATAGTTTTCAATATATACTAGGAAATTACCCTCAAAATATCTAAATAAATGTCCCTCATTAAGTTCTAAATCCCTTAATCCATCTGCCTTTTCCAACAACAATTGATTCAATATACCATGTCCAAATACTAACTTTATTAAATTAAGATTATTACAATGGATTATCAGCAACGCCTTCCTGCACCACCCATTAGTTTTAAGCTTCTCCGTTAGAAAGTTTAGAAAATAACTCCTATTAGGCAATTGGGTTATCGAGTCCAGATATGCGAGTTCCTCAATCTCCCTATTCTTTCTATTTATATCCACCCTCATAAAGCCATAGGCTAGAAATATAAACAATAATAAGGAGAAGACGATTAAAGATACATCCCTTATCAGCCTATTGGTCTCCTCGAGGGAATAAAACATTATCAACGTTCCCACCTTGGTGTTGTCGACATGAATCGGGAGCAATATCTCATATGCATCCATGTTGTTATAATTCGTCCTGGTATAATATATCCGATCCTGTTCTATGGCCCTTCTTTCCTCACTATTTAACGGATACCCTGCACTGGATTCGCCCTCGCAGAATAAAACATTCCCTTTCGATTCCAAAAAATATGCCTTAATAACATTCTCGCCTTCCATCAGCGTCTTTATAAAATTATTAGTGCAGAATTGTCTCGTCAATTCATATATGCTATCAGCCAATATACCGGTTTGAACAAATTCCCCGCTCTTTGACCTTGCATACGCATACTTTAGGTATCTATTGGACTCCGTATCCCTTCGAATCCCTTCTACCAGATTATCCTTTCCGCTATTCATGAAATCATATACGGGATGGCCCTCCGTAGCCTTCCAACCAACATATCCGGTCGCGGCATATATTATTTCGCCCTGGGGATTATACCAATATATCTCATCAACGCCTAAATCCCTAGCCATGCTTCTTAAAGCGCCATGGCTTAGGTTATCGCGATTATTAAGAACAGTAGTATTAGCCATCCTCAACTTTTCGCTTAGAAGCTGATCGATTACATTGGTTGCTGATATCGAAGTCGATAGTTTAGATATATGGTTTTCAGTTTGAGCAATTGAATTATCAACCATATTCCTAAATAAGAATGTACTGATTGAGCTTATAATAAAATAACCTGCCAGGGCAAATGAAAGGGCAATTATGATCAATGGCACTATATAGGTTTTCCAAATAGTAGGTCCTGTTACTACCTTCTTATCCAAAATCCCTCACCCTTTCCCGCATAGCAGGATATCATATTCACAATATATATAATAAGCATATTTAAGTTTGAAACTAGTCAGTCTATTATTTACCCACCTTTGAACAGTTTTAACAGATTTAGCATAATTCGCAGGCCAAATCCCAGATCTCAAGGCAATTTATATTAGCCCGCGATCCCTTATCCCTTATAATGCCTGAACATTATTCCTGCCGCTTTCCTTAGCCTTGTATAAGGCCTTATCAACCCTCTCGATCAACTTATCGAATATATCCATATCTCCCAATTGAGTAACCCCTATACTGATCGTTATATGGATATCCTGTGTAAATCTTGTCTCTGCAACTATCCTTCGTAGTCTTTCTGCAATCTTGTGGGCTTCCTCGACCTCGGTATCTGGCATTAATATGATAAATTCTTCTCCGCCCCAGCGATAAAGGATATCATTTTCACGGACATTTTGCGATAATATATCCGCGAGCCTTATTAAAACCATATCACCTACATTATGGCCGTATTTATCGTTTACTCTTTTGAAATAATCGATATCGATCATTACTATTGATAGCATTTCATCATGACGTTTAGAATAATTAATAACCCTATCCCCATAGCTATTAAACGCTCTTCTATTGTAGAGCTGTGTCAGTTCATCCGTAGCAGATAGGCGCTGTAATTTCTTTTCCGCCTCGATCCTTCTATCGATCTCCTCCATGAGCTCCATCCTTGATACCATCATCCGGTTTAGTCTAACTATCATATCGTTGAAAGAATTAGCTAATGCGCC
>JAAYRM010000236.1 GCA_012518745.1 Tissierellia bacterium | reverse complement strand
TTTATATCCTCTGGTACATAATCAAATCTCCTAGTTAAAAGCCCTATTATTGTCCTTGTAAGCGCTTCCTCTCTTCCTTGCTCTAGCCCCCGTTCTAATCCCCTTTCTAGCCCCTGTTTCAATCCCTCTTCTATTCCTTGTTTGTGTCCCTCTTCCCTAAATCTTTCAGCTAAAGTCATGATCAGATCACTCCCTTCTGGATAGGTGGTTTCAATCTTTTTAACCAATCTACTGTAACTATTCTTTTGAAAATCCATCCTTGCTCCAAATACATACCTTACTAAGGTTTCAAAATATTCTAGGCCAGTATCCTTATCTTCCAATTGTTGCAATAGTTCGGCTGCTTCATATAAAATTTCTAAAATATTTTCAATGCTTTTCCCTTGTATATCCCTCATTAACATTATTGCTATTCTATTTCTTACTTCACCCTTTATTGCTTCATCACTAAACTTTGAAAAATCATAGAGCAGGTATCTATAGTTTAGAATAAGCATTTTAATATCCTCTGGTATCTTATTGTACCCCGAAACTATATCCTCCAATCTATAACCTATATTCCATTTGTCCTTCCCATGATATATCACAAGTGGAATAATTACAGGTAGACAACCTAACTCTTCAATTTTTTTATCCCATATTCTCACCATGTATTTCAGTAACTGAAAAGCTATATCCCTACTTGGATAGGATTTATGTTCGAAAAGTATATATACATATCCATCCCTATTATTAATATCTACCTTAAACAATAAATCTGAAAAACTCTCCATCAGCTTTTCGTCTATGTAGCTATCTTTCTGGGGTTCTAATGTGTCTATATCTATTATATGTATTAGGTCCTGGGGCAAATAGTTGTTTAAAAAGTCCTTAGCTATAGCTACATTGCCAAAGGTGCTTTTGAAAAACTTGTCATGTGGATTTTGTATTTTCATCCCATCACCTTCCTCTTATCTATATTATATCTTATAATAGGCCATTATAAAGTTAAATATTTCTTTTTTTTTATATTGCGTGCTATCTGATAAAATAACTGATTATTCACATTTGTATTGATCACATCTTGAATCTTTGATGGGAATATGCTGATCGAAGTTGATTATAGGATTTAAAAATGCAACCCTTGACATGTATTAAATAATGCTATAATATAATGATGTAATTGATAGCAATTAGATGGGAGTAGATGGGTGCTGGTGTGCCCTCTGGTCTTCAAAACCAGCGCGAGGCGTTAAGAGCGTCTTGGGTGAGTTCGATTCTCACATACTCCCGCCATGCAATGAAATCAAGGCTTATAGGGTTACCTATGGGCCTTTTTTAATTGCTTAAAATCACTTTATTACCCTCAATCTTTCGTCTTGCGTGCCACTTGATACAATAGCGAAATGTTTGCATTTAGGTTCATTTTACTATCTGATATATTTCCTGACATCATCTATATTCTTATAATCAAATATCCCATCAACTATTATTTCCAATGCTATTGCATCTAGCTCCCTTATATCCTATTTTATATCCTCTGGTACATAATCAAATCTTCTAGTTAAAAGTCCTATTATCGTTCTTGTAAGCGCCTCCTCTCTTCCTTGCTCCAGCCCCCGTTCTAGTCCTTGTTCTAGTCCCTCTTTTATTCCCTGTTTGTGTCCCTCTTCCCTGAATCTTTCAGCTAAAGTCATGATCAGATCACTCCCTTCTGGATCCATATCTACATAAATAAAAAAGGCATCTACTATTCCAATACTTAGAAGATGCCCTTCGAAAACAATTAACCTTTTCTATATATATCTTTTCTATATATATCTTTTCTATGACCTATTTTAATTATAATTATCTTAACCGTATCTTCATCTATTTCGGCTATTATTCTATAATCGCCAACTCTATATCTCCAATAGTTTTTCAATTTCCCTCTTAAGGGCTTACCCTGAATTTTAGGATCAGACGTATTTTCTAAGTTCTTTTTTATATATCCATAAATCATTCTCCGTTGAAATTTATCAATTCTTTTTAACTGTTTTAATGCGTTTTTTTCAATTAAAACTGTATACTTTGATTTCATGTTCTACAAGATCCTTTCAAGTTTCTCAATCCAATATCTTTTCAGCCTCATCGAGGGTATAGAAAACAACTTCGTTATTCTTTAATCTCTCCTCATATTCGGAAATACTTTGTAAATCAATTTCATCTTCAATCTTTTCTCGCAAGGCTTCTTTCATCAACGTTGATAAGGGTATATCTTTAAATTTAGCATATTCTTTATATATTTTTTCTTCATCTCTATTCAATCTTACCGTGATTGTGCTCATAGACATTTCTCCTTTCTATATAGATATTGTACCACAAAGCAACACATTATACAATTAAATTTTATGAAATATCAGACTAGTTTTTATCAAAAATAGAAATACATAGCCTATAAAACAAATTTTCTATATTCTAGAGATGTCCTTTAAATTCTTGAATCTCTAATTAAAATTCTGAAATCTAGCATATCTATTTATCTATCTGCTTGGAATACTTCTTCTGATAGATAAACCTCATTAGCAGAGATTCCATGAAGTTTATGGGTTTAATCCTCCCAAATAATGAGGCTCCGATATAGGCTTTGCAACCCTTTTCCATTATCATACCAACTGCAGTGGCATCCTCCTTGGAGCTGCCACAACATAGTGCACCGCTGTCTTTTATCAGCACAGCCGAGGATCGCTTCAATGCCGCCAATATATCCCCAGAGTTAGCTTCCACATTCCTGGCCACGGTTCCCACTATCTGGGCAAAATCATCCATTAGTGGTTTGAGATCGATTCCTAATCTAGCTATTGCTCTGATATCCGGTGTGGATTTAAATAGTATATAATCTATATCCTCATATCTATCGTATATAGCTCTATGGATTTCCACCTCTAAGGAGTGGTCCTCGTACTTATTATCGGCCTTAATCTCTACCTCTTTTCCATCATCATAATATAGTATCAATCCAGTTTTGGTTCTGCTACTACTGGGAAGGCATTCCATACCCTGCCCCTCACCTTCTACCTTGCCTTCGAGGGATAGTATAAAATCGTACATCTGTTGGGGATCATAGCTTTCCCTGCCGCTTATCTCAAGGTATCTATCGATTATAAATTCATGACAGGCTTCCTCCAATTGGGAGGCTACGGTAAATGCTTCATCGTAATCCCTTCCGATACAGAGAGCCCCATGATACTTCATTATTACCCCATTACCCGTGGAATTGAGCAATGCCTTGGATACCTTTCGGCGAAGGGATTTGGTTCCGGGCAATGCATAATCCGCACATATTACCCTGTCGCCAAGGTATGGATTGATGCTTTTGAGCTCTATTGAGTCCAACCCTGTGGCGCTTATTACCGAGGCATTCTGCTGATGGGTGTGTATTACGAAATTTATATCCGGAAACAAGCTATATACATCTGCATGTATCCCCTTCTCCGATGAGGGCTTTATATCCCCCTTATGGCTGCAATCGGAGATATTTACTTCCACTATCTCATCCGGGGTTAAGGTTCTATAATCCCTACCGCTTGGGGTTATTAAAAATCTGTCCTCGTCTATCCTGCAGCTGATATTGCCCCAGGTCCTCGCTATCAATCCTGATTCGGTGAGCTTTAAACCGGCCTTTATTACCAGTCCCCTTCCTTCTTCAATGGTCATATACAGCTCTCCCATCATTCTATTCTATCTACATTCTTAAATATCCTATCGAACCTATCCAATATATCTGGAAGCATATCATCGGTATAGGCCGCACTTGTATATAATCTGCTGCCTGCCAATGTAACTACTCCCTCGGCCATATATGCTGCTCCCATATGCTCCATCTCGCTTTTTCGCTTGGATGTTTCCGACAGAACCCTTGGTATCTGCCATGGCTTCGTCCAATTGATCGAAAAATGCATGGTGCCAACGGTCTCCAAATGACAGATGGAGCCTTGATTGAATGCTACAAATGGTAGATCATACTTTTTAATTATATCCTGCAATCCCGCTATCAATTTATCCGCAAACTGCCCTGCCTTCTGCACGGCATTTGTCCTTTCTATTTCACATAGGGTATAGTATCCGGCTACGCAGCTGAGTGGGTTGGCTGCCATGGTACCTCCTACCATAGCCTTTTTGATCTTCTCGCCCCCGGCAATACCTGCGCCTAGGTATTTCATATATTCATCCTTGCCGCCTACCCCACCTGCTCCGGGATAGCCTCCGGCTATGACCTTTCCGAATATGGTCAGATCTGGGGATACGCCGAAGTATCCTTGGGCTCCGGACATCCCTATCCTAAAGGCGGTTACGACCTCATCGAATACGAGCAATGCCCCATATTTTCTGCATAGCTCCTCTACTCCCCTATTGAAATCCTTATCCAAGGGTCTTGTGCCGCTCTCAGGTCCTACGGGCTCTATAAATACCGCTGCGGTGCCTCCTCGCAACCTATTGCGGCGTAATTTCTTCTCCAGATCGCTTAGATCGTTGGGGAAGAACTCCTGGGTATGCTTGAATAGATACCTGGACACCCCACCGG
>JAAYRM010000235.1 GCA_012518745.1 Tissierellia bacterium | reverse complement strand
TTATAATGGCCATCTTCTGTCCCGGAAAATACCTCTTGATATAGGGTATATTGTATTCCCCCGTATCCATATCTAGTAGATGAATCGGTGCTATATGGCATTCCCCCCTCTTCATGGCCAGTATTCCGCCCATGCTTCCCACATGCCCGGAACTCAAAT
The DNA here is from genome assembly GCA_012518745.1 of Tissierellia bacterium. Lineage (GTDB taxonomy): Bacteria > Bacillota > Clostridia > Tissierellales > Tepidimicrobiaceae > DUNJ01. Next base: position 11,805 of record JAAYRM010000235.1, on the reverse strand, counting down.
TCATCATATCCCCAATTATATCCATTATGAGATCATGGCTTCCTATTGATACCAAGGTGTCCCTAATCCTATCCATGGGCTTCAGTAACCTCACATCTATGCTATTACCTGCCTCTACCCCCTCCAATGATTGGGGAATAACGGCTATACCATCTGCCTTTACCAAGCTCATGGTAACACCAGCCCCACTAGATAATGGGGTTGCAATCAGTTTATCATCTACATAGCCTAGATTAACCCTTACCAGCTCTCTACTCTTCAAAGTCGATGTTATCTTCTTGGAAGTTGTCGCCTTAACAAAGGAATCCTCTTCCTCCTTGAGTCCAATAAACTCTAATATCAATGGCCTTACAAAGGTCTCGAATACGATATAGGCCGATACCGGATAGCCAGGTATCCCTATTACGGGCTTTCCCTCTATGATTCCAAGTATGGTGGGTTTGCCCGGTTTCATGGCCACCCCATGAACTATTACCTCACCCAATTCCTCAATTACATCCACCGTATAATCCTTAGTTCCTGCAGAGGATCCCGCGCCTATTATCAGGATGTCGTTCTCCCTCACTCCTTTTAATACCGCCTCCTTGATCAACTCATGATCATCCACTACGGTATCATATCTTTTAGGAATTCCTCCATCCTCTAGGATCAAAGCCTCGAACACCCTAGAATTGGAGTCTATTATCTTACCGGTTTCCAATTCCGCTAGGCTATCTATGATCTCGGTCCCCGTAGGAATAATTCCTACGCTCGGCTTCTTATATACCTGCACCCTCTCAATACCACCGGATATCAATGCCCCTATGTCTATGGGCCTTATACTATGCTTGGATGGAACTATCATCTCGGTCGCAACTATATCCTCTCCGATGGGCCTTATATGCTGCCACGGATGGGCTGCGTTCAATATTTGAATCTTCCCATCCCCCATATCTATTACATCCTCGATCATTATAACCGCATCAAAGGGATCCTCCACCACATTGCCGGTATTTACATATTTGAAATCCTCCCCCTCTTCCAATATCTTGGGGTTGGATTCGGTTGCTCCCTGGGTCCTAATGGATTCCACAACGATACCATCCATAGCTGCCGCATTATAGTTTGGAGAAGATACCCTAGCATGGATGGCATAATAGGTCACCCTCCCCAGGCTATCCTCCACTCCAATCTCTTCCCATTGCGGTACTATATTCAATTCCTCGTTATAGGTTTTCTTGGCCAGGTCGGTATCTATATTATCTATATAGGTACTCCTCTTCTTCTTACCCATATTCTATTCCATCTCCCTTCGCCGTTCAGGCTATATTATCCCTAAAGCAAGAATACATCCCTTTTTTCGCCCTTGTAAACCCCTTCTTCATGAGCCTTGATGGTTATATATCCATGAGAATCGGATAGCAATGTAATCATTCCGGATTTGCCGAAGCTAGGGGTTGCATGCAATCCACCATCTATCTCCTTCAATTGAACCATCTGATAGGTTTCCCTTCCCGGAGATGAGGGGAAGTTGAAATCCATTATGGCATTTATCCTAGGCGTCATATCTATAATACCCATTTTTTCCTCTATAAAATACTCTACCATGGTTTTAAATACTATGATGGAGGATACGGGATGCCCAGGCAATCCAAATAATAGTTTCCCCTTCGCCTCTCCAATTATGGTAGGTTTGCCAGGCTTTATGGATATACCGTGCACAAATACACCTTTGCCACCGAAGGAATCTATCACCTTCCCGGTATAATCCCTAGCCCCCACGGAACTACCTCCGGATATTAACACTATATCCGCAAGACCTATTGCCCGCTCCACTTCTGCTCTCAATAATTCATAATTATCCCTAACGATCTCTTTCCCTACTACATTACCACCTAACTGCGCTATTAGAGAATGCAGAGCATAGCTATTAATATCCCTAATCTTACCTAGCTCCAATTTTTCGTCCAAATCTATGATCTCGTCTCCGGTGGATATGATGTAGAATTTCGGTTTCCTATATACCTGAACCTTGGATATCCCCAGGGCTGCTAGCACCCCAACTACCTGTGGGGTTATCCTCCTGCCCCTTTTCAGGACTGCTTCCCCCTTTTCGATATCATCGCCCTTCAACACCATATTTTCATTGAAGGATATCGCCTTATATACCATGAGATTGTCCTCGTCCAATTTCTCCGTATATTCTATCATCACCATCCCATCGGCACCTTCTGGAATCATACCCCCAGTTGGAACATATAGGGTTTCTCCTGATTTGATCCCCTGCCTTGGTATCTCACCCATCTTCACTTCCCCTAGTATGGTTAATAGACTTGGTATGGATTCGCTGGCCCCATGACTATCCTTGGACTTTATAGCGTATCCATCCACCGTGGAACGATTGAACTCGGGAACGTCTATATCGGAATAGATATCCTGTGATAGAACCCTGTCGGTAGATTCCAATATAGATACTTCCTCAGTTTCGATCTGATAATCCTCAAATATCCCCATTAGCTTCTTCCTCGCCTCTTCAATAGATACTACATCGAAAAAATCCATTTTAATGACCTACCTTCCCTTCTTCAAGGTATACGATATCATCGCATAACCTATCGGATTGCTCCATATTATGGGTGACTATTATCACGGTACCCCCGGTTTCCTCGTTAAACCTCACGATTTCCCTCTCCATTATCTTTATCGATTCCGGGTCTATATTGGATGTGGGTTCATCCAATAGCAATAATTTCGGTTCAAATATCAACGCCCTGGCTAGGCTGACCTTCTGGGATTCCCCACCGGATAGTAGGTGGGCCTTCTTATCCCTAAGATCCTCTATCTCAAATCTTTCTATTATCTTCTCAACCCTTTCATCTATTTCAGCCCTTTTAATCCCCCTGATCTTAAGAGGGTATTCTATGTTCTCATAAACCTTCCTTCTAAAGAGATAGGGCTTTTGAAATACTATGGTCATCTCCTTATAGATCTCCTTATCTATAGGTTGCTCATCATATCTAACCCTTCCCGAGTATCCTTCATCCAAACCTGCAATTATATTCAATAGGGTGCTCTTTCCGGAACCATTCGGCCCTATTATCCCAATGATCTTCCCCTTCTCCATGGTTAAGTCATCGACATCCAATACCAACCTTTCAGAATAATACCTTTTCAAGTTCTTGACCGTTACCTCCATATCAATCCTCCCCGCTATATGAATATATTACGCTATTTATTGCAAAGGATATTATAAGTAGAACAAGCCCTAGGGCAATAGCCGTAGGATAATCACCCATGGATTTCATCATGGATATGGTCGTCGTTATAACCCTTGTCCTATATTTTATATTCCCTCCGACTATCATAACGGCCCCTACCTCGGATATAGCCCTGGAAAATGCGGTAACCACATTTACCATTAGATCCAATCTCAGTTCCTTTATAATCAATATGATGATATCCTTTTTACTTCCGCCTAGGGTTATACCTATATTCTCTATCTCCTTAGCCCTATTCTTTGAAAGGCTATAGGTAAGTCCCAATATTAATGGAGTTACCAATAGGGTTTGAGCGATTATCATAGCCTTGGGTGTATATAGGAGATCAAATCGCCCGAAAGGTCCCTTTCTAGATAAAATTATTGCAACCATCAATCCCACTATAACGGAGGGGATGCTCATAAAGGTATAGAGTATTCTCGAGAAGGCCCTCTTTCCCCTAAAGTTCTTGATACCAAAATGGATCCCAATAGGTATGCATATTAGGGATGCTATTATAGTTGCTGTAGTCGATACTATTAAGGATAGGGAGACTATGCCATATATCTCCCTATTAAATGTTGTCAGAAGCTTCAATGCCTCTTTAAATCCTTCAAAGATATAATCCATCGATTTTCACCGCCATATAAAACTTAAGCTGCATATTCCCTCCTATTTATCTGGGATGAATATGCAGCTTTTGGATTCCCCTAACTATTACCTACTTTGCATTTGGAACGAATAATGGCTGTCCAAATTCTTCAACCCCGAATTCCCCTATCATCTTCTGAATCTCATCTGATAGGAACCATTCCATGAGTTTCTTAGCGCCTTCAGCATTTATTTGGTCACTTTTTTCTGGGTTTACCGGTATTATACCATATTGATTGAATAGATTGTCATCGCCTTCGATTATTATTTCTAAATCTAGCGTATCCTTCATGCTTAGATAGGTTCCCCTATCCGTCAGGGTATAGGCTTGCTTCTCATCAGCCATAGTTAGTACATCTCCCATTCCTGCCCCTGCGGAATAGTACCATTCACCTTCCGGCTCGATATCGGCCTCTTCCCATGTAGCAAGTTCCCTTTTGTGGGTTCCAGAATCGTCACCTCTAGAGATGAAATCAGCTTCCTTTTCGGATATAGCCTTCAACCCCTTCAGTATATCATCTGGTGAATCCTCTTTGAGATTCAATGGATCATCTGCTGGTCCTACCAATACAAAATCGTTATACATTACATCATGTCTTTCCAAACCATGCCCTTCTGCCACAAATTCTTCTTCACTTGCCTTAGCATGGACCAATAGAATGTCCGCATCGCCATCTTTACCCATTTGAAGTGCTTCACCGGTGCCTACCGCTATAACATCTACGGTTATATCCGTCTCTTCTTCAAATACAGGTAGTATATGTCCTAGCAATCCGCTGTTTTCGGTACTAGTAGTTGTAGACAGGATTAATCTGCCACCATCCTTTACTACCTCATCGTTATCTTCAGGTTCTTCGGCATCCTGCTCATTACCAGCTGTACAGCCCACTACCATCGCAAGAATAAGTAAAATACTCAAGGTTAACGCTAAAAATCTTCTCATCTACACCTCTCCTTTATTAAAATATATTAAAAAGCAGCCCGGAAAGGGCTGCTTTTTAAACCATATGATATAGGTTTTTATTATTCCTTTCCAAACATGGGAGGCATAAGGATTTCTCATTATACCCATCGGCTTGTCCTTCATAGCGTATGCCTTAGAAAGATAAGCTCGGAAATTCAATATGTTATTTTTAAATTCATATACTAATGCCTGCATAGGATAGGTTATCATAATATGGTGTTTTTTGCAATACAGAAATTTTAACCATTGAGGAGTTCATCATCACGGCATTACAGTTGATAGAACTGCGTTATAATTGACAAAATCCTAAATAAAAATTACAATCATATCTAACGAAGGATTATATTGTTGGAGGGATTCAATTGGAAAGATATGCTAGGAACTTTAAATCCTTAACACAAGAGGAGCAAGCCATATTATTTAAATCCAATATAGCTATAATAGGCCTTGGTGGGCTGGGTGGATATGTATTGGAGAACCTCGTTAGGTTGGGCGTGAAGAAATTCCATCTCATAGATAGGGATGTATTCGAGGAATCCAATCTAAATAGACAGATACTATCCTTGGAGCAAAATATGGGAAAATATAAGACGGATGAGGCATATAGGAGGGCGAAAGCCATAGATCATGAGGTCGATATCAAGACCTTTACCGATACCCTCGATAGAAGTAGCAGGGAAATGCTCGAAGGCGTCGATCTGGTTATAGATTGTCTTGATTCAGTGGAAAGCCGGATAGAGTTGGAAGCCCTATGTGATAGCCTGAACTTGATCTTAGTCCATGGAGCCATTGGCGGCTATTGTGGCCAAATTGCCCTCTCCACCCCCGGCAATAGACTATTCCATAAGATATATACCGGATCGAATATAGCTAATCCCCTAGGCAATCTACCCATGACCTGTATGGTCACAGCCTCCATTCAGGTATCCCTGGCGCTTAGGGTTCTCTTTAACAAGCCAGTGGAGGACGAGCTAATATATGTCGATGTCGAGGATATGAATCTAGTAAAGGTAGGTCTATAGAATGAGCATACTGAATAAAGGTAGGTTTTACTATTCGTGGATAGTAAAATTCGTATAGATATTCATCCTCTCGCCCCTTGCAAAACCAATAAGGGTTATACCTAGCTCTTCTGCTATCTCAATTGCTAGGCTGGTGGGAGCTGCCCTAGAAACCACCATTGGAACCTGCCTTTTCGCTACCTTTATGAGCATCTCGGAAGATATTCTCCCGCTCGATAATACTATCTTATCTCTCGTATCTAGGCCATCTACCAAGGCTTCCCCAAAGACCTTATCCAATGCATTATGTCGTCCAATATCCTCTTTGAATATTATTATCTCATCATCATGACATAATGCACAGCTATGGGCACCGCCGGTGTTTAAAAAGAGATCCGAACGCCTGCTAAACTCCCTTATGAGACCCTTAATCCTTTCAATCTCCACCGCCATTGGATTCCTTATCCTCTTGGATTTAAACGAATCCACTACATTATAGAAGATGGTACCCTTGCCACACCCGGATGTTATCGTCCGCTTACCTCTGAACTCCTCACTCAGCTTATTTATATCGTCGATATATATATGCGCTATACCTTCCTCCTCATCGAGCTTGATGCCAGTTATATCTGCGTAGGAATTTATCAGACCTTCGGAGAATATAAATCCTACCGCTAGATATTTAAGGGAGCTAGGACTACATAGTAATGTAATTAGCTCCTCATCGTTTATAAATATGGTAAAGGGATATTCCACTATTACCATATCCTCTTCTTCTGTGATTTTTTCACCCTTTATCCTGGTGATATCCATGGTCCTAATATCCTTCATCCAAATCTACCTCAATCATTAGCTTCTATAGCCTCTAGGAATTCGTTTAGATCGGCCTTTGTATTTAGATTTAAAAACATGCCCCAATCCGGGCTGAATTCCCTAGCTTTCTTCTCCTCTATATAATGAGTATATATCTTAGCGACTAAGGAATTGATGGACCTCTGATTCCCGGATAGATGCTGCTCGATATCCTCTATCATATCCTTGGAATAGAAGGCATTGAACGCCTCTATCCATCCCTTGTATCTCGTAACACAGGCCTTTACATCCAATTCCCTTAACTCCCGTTTTAGATATCGTATATATTCTATATCTATATTTGGCATATCGCAGGCTACGAAATAAACGTATTGGCTTTTGGCTTCCACAAGCCCCGCATGGATCCCCGATAGAGGCCCCTCCCCCACTATTATATCCTTAGTTATCTTATCGCTAAAACCCAGGTAATATTCGGAGTTATTGGTCACAACTATTATTTCGTCGAATTCCTGACGAAGCTTATTCCTTAAATTATCTATCAATCTTCTCTCATCTATCTTCAGTAATTGCTTATCAAACCCCATTCTAGTACTCTTACCGCCAGCCAATATGACAGCAGTTCCAAATCTCTTCATAGTCATCACCTACCTAGCACAATCCCCGGCCCGCCCGGTGAGTATTTCCAAACCATGATATATACTATCCATCACATATTCTAGAGATTCCTTAACAGCCTTTGGGCTACCGGGTAGATTGACTATCAGGGTATCTCCCCTTATTCCCGATACCGCCCTAGATAACATCGCCCTAGGAGTTATGCTGAGACTATAATATCTTATAGCCTCAGCTATACCATTGGCCATCCTATTACAGGCTTTCATCGTTGCCTCTGGCGTTACATCCCTCTTACTAAACCCGGTCCCTCCCGTGGTCAGTATAAGGTCCAGATTCAATTCATCCGCCATATATATCATCTCTTTCAGAAGGGCATTTTCCTCATCTGGTAGGATTATAGCTCTTTCAACCCTATAACCACTGGATTCCATCAATTCCCTTATTACCCTTCCACTTATATCCTCTCTTTCACCCATGGCACCCTTATCGCTCGCTGTAATTATCCCGACCTTAAACATCCGTATCCTCCCCAAAGAAGAACATATATTGTCATATCGATATACTAACTCCCCAATTTTTCAATCTTAACCGCAGCCACCTTGAGCTCTGGAATCTTAGCGATAGAATCCAAGGCTGGATTGGTTAAATAATTTGCCGCACTCTCAGCGTAATGGAATGGCATAAATAACGTGTTTTCATCTATTATATCGGTAACCCTTGCAGATGTAATCACATTGCCCCTCCTCGAGGTTAGCCTTACCCTTTCTCCATCAACTATACCTAGCTTATTAGCGGTCACCTCGTTGATCTCCACATAGGATTCGGGGGCAATCTTGTTCAACCCCTCTACCCTGCCCGTCATGGTTCTAGTATGATAGTGGTACAATATCCTTCCCGTAGTGAATATAAATGGATATTCCTTATCCGCCAATTCCGCGCTGTCCCTATGATCTATTGCCATAAACATACCCTTTCCTCTTGCCATGACATCCTTATGAAGATATTTGGTCCCCGGATGATCTATATCAGGACAAGGCCATTGAATTCCCTCTTCATCTATTCTATCATAGGTTATCCCTCCATATTGAGGGGTTACGGTCCTGATCTCTTCCATTATCTCAGAAGGATGTAGATATATATCCCTATGCTCTAGCCTATGCATAATATCCATCAGGATCTTCCAATCGGGTTTGGATTCCCCGATAGGCTCTATGGCCTTTCTCACCCTTTGCACCCTTCTTTCGGTATTGGTAAAGGTGCCATCCTTCTCCGCAAAGGAAGCTGCTGGCAACACCACATCGGCTAATTCCGCTGTTTCGGTCATAAATATATCCTGTACTACCAGGAAATCTACATTGCTCAAGGCCTTCCTCACATGGTTTATATCTGGATCCGAAACCATGGGATTCTCACCCATTATATATATAAACTTAACCTCTCCATCTTCTGCCCCATCCAATATCTCGGGAATTGTAAGCCCGGCCTCGGTTGGTATCTTAGTAGACCAAGCCTTTTCAAACTTTTCTACAACCTCTGGCTTGAATACCTTTTGGTATCCCGGAAGATCCGCAGGCAATCCACCCATATCGCAGGCACCCTGGACATTGTTCTGCCCCCTCAATGGGTTTACCCCTGCCGACTCCTTGCCTATATTACCACAGAGTAAGCTTAAGTTGGATACGCTCATAACCCCCTTAGTGCCAGTGGTATGTTGTGTTATCCCCATAGCATAATATATTCCGGCCTTATCGGCCTCCGCATACATAAGGGCTGCATCTATAATATCTTGCTCCTCTACACCGCATATCTTGGCTACCCTCTCTGGGGTATATTCCTTGATGAGTTCCGCAAATTCTTCGAAATTCTCCGTTCTCTCCTCTATATACTCCCTATCATGCAAACCCCTATCGATTATTACATTCATCATCCCATTCAATAAGGCTATATTGGTACCTGGCTCTATCTGAAGGAATATATCGGCATAGTCCGCCAATTCTATCCTCCTTGGATCTGCCACTATCAATTTTGCCCCTCTATTCAGGGCCTGCTTCATATAGCTACCTATTACGGGGTGATTCTCTGTGGTATTGGAACCTATTACAAATATAGCATCGGAATCCAGTACCTCTTTTGAGCTATTGGTCATAGCTCCGCTTCCTAATGTAGTTGCAAGACCTGCAACTGTGGAAGAATGTCAGAGACGGGCACAATGATCTACATTGTTGGTGCCAATAACCGCCCTGAATAGCTTCTGAAATATATAATTCTCCTCGTTTGTACATCTAGCAGATGTCAAACCCGCTAGGGATTCCGGTCCACTTTCCGTCTTTGTCTCGTTTATCTTATCTACTATGAGATTATAGGCCTCATCCCAAGTGGCCTCCTCAAATTTCCCATCTCTTTTGATTAAGGGAGTTTTCAATCTATCGCGATGGTTTATAAATGAATATGCAAATCTTCCCTTAACGCATAGAAGCCCATTATTGGCTTCACCATCCACCGGTTCTACCCCTACTACCTTCTCTCCCTTGACCAATAATTCCATCTGACAACCTACACCGCAATAGGAGCAGGTAGTCTTAACCCTTTCTATATCCCAATTCCTTACCCTTTCCCTTCGCTTTGGCATGAGGGCACCTACAGGGCACGCTGCCACACAGTTACCACAGGATACGCATGTGGATTGGGCTAAGCCCATATCGAACGGAGTGCTTACCTTGGTATTGAATCCCCTTCCCTCAAGATCGATGGCGTTGGTACATTGCAATTCAGAGCATACCCTGACACATTTACCGCAGAGTATACATTTATTTGGATCATAGGTGTAGAAATGATTGGAATAATCCATCGAATAATCCTTCTTCTCCCCTACATAGCTTCCCTTCTCGACATCATATTCAAAGCAATAGTCCTGCAATTTACAATCTCCCGATTTCTCGCAGGTAAGGCAGTCCTCTGGATGATTTGAAAATAGTAGATCCAATATATCCGCCCTTGCCTTCATCACCCTGGGGCTATGGGTTTGTACGCTCATACCATCCCACACCCTGAGGGAACATGATGCCTCAAAATTTTTCTTGCCCTCCAACTCCACTATGCATAATCTACAGGCGGCATGGGGTTGCAACCTATCATCATTGCATAGGGTGGGAATCTCTATCCCCACCGACCTACAGGCTTCGAGCAAGCTAATATTTTCTTCAACTTGATAATCTATGCCATTTACCTTTATATTAACCATAGTTTTCAGCTCCCACCTTATCCTTCTTCACCCTTTGATATCTTCGCAAGAACATCTTCCAAGCCCAGAGCTTCCTTCCAGGTAGTTTCTACAAATTGAGTGGATTCCTTCCTATAGGGTACATCCGGTTCATCTAGATGTATAAATTCCGTCATAAGCCTTCCCTTTAGGCATAGGGGTCTTCCTTCCAAGGGCGATCTAGCCCTTACTGCGACATTCTTTCCGTTTTTCGATAATACCTCGAAATTACAACCATAGTCGCAAGCCTTACATTTAACCCCCTTGACATCTCCATCCCAGGCCCTAGTCTTTCCTAAAACCCTTTTGTCTACAAGCGCCCCAACCGGACATACGGTGACACATCTATTGCATGATACACAGCTGGATTCTTCAAATGCTAGATCAGCATCCACCACTACCCTGGTATCAAATCCCCTCCCACCGAAGGAGAGAACTTGCCTATCCTGCACCTGATAACAGATTCTAACGCATTTTCCACATAGGATGCATTTACTATCATCCTTTAATATATATGGGCTCGATGTATCGATTAGCACTTCCCGTCTATCGCCATCGTGCTCCCTAAACTTCACATCATATCTATATGCATACTCCTGCAACAAGCATTCCCCAGCCTTTTGGCAGGTTAGACAATCATTGGGATGATTATCCAATAGGAGTTGTAATGTCGCCCTCCTCAACTCTATCAATTGCTCGGTCTCCGTATGCACTATCATTCCATCCTGCACTCTTGTCGAACAGGCCGTTACCGGTTTCCTCCAGCCTTCAACCTCGACCAAGCATAGCCTGCAGGCCCCTACTATCTCTAGATTGCGATCATAGCATAGGGCCGGTATATCTATATTCACCCTCTTCGCTGCCTCGATGATATTGAAACCACTCGGTACATCTATCTTCTGACCATCTATAATAAGCGTTACATTGCCCATTCTCATCCCCCTATCACTATCTTGTAATTACTGCATCGAACCTACATACCGCCATGCAATCGCCACATTTTATACATTTATCCTGATCTATAACATGTAGCTCCCTCACATTCCCTTCTATACACGAAACTGGACAGTTCCTTGCACATAGGGTACAGCCCGTACAATCATCGGTGATAAAGTACTCTATAAGGTTCTTGCATGATCCGGCTGGGCATTTCTTATCGTAGACATGGGCTTCGTATTCATCCCTGAAATATTTCATCGTCGATACTACTGGGTTTGCAGCCGTCTGCCCTAGCCCACATAGGGAGGCTTGGGTTATGGTCTCCGC
>JAAYRM010000234.1 GCA_012518745.1 Tissierellia bacterium | reverse complement strand
CTTCTTGGCTTCCTTGCTCGATTTAACGCTCTTCAATATCACATCCAAAGCCATAGCTGCGATGAAGAATACTAAACTCCTTGGGAACATATATATCCCCCCTAATCCTGCTTATTATCTTCGTCAGCTATCTTGGATATGGAGGATCTCATATCCGTATCCGCCAATATATTCTTCATATTATAATAGTCCATAAACCCTATCTTACCTTCCTCTAAGGAACCAGCAATTGCAAGAGGTACCTTTGCTTCCGCCTCCACTACCTTGGCCTTCATAGCCTGCACCTCTGCCACCATCTCCTGCTCCTTGGCCACCGCCATTGCCCTTCTCTCCTCGGCCTTAGCCTGTGCAATCCTCTTATCGGCTTCAGCCTGATCGGTTTGAAGCTGCGCCCCTATATTCCTACCCACATCTACATCTGCAATATCTATGGATAGTATTTCGAAGGCGGTTCCCGAATCCAATCCCTTATCCAATACGGTCTGGGAGATTGAGTCCGGATTCTCCAATACATCCTTATGGCTATTAGAACTACCTACGGTGGTAACTATACCCTCGCCAACCCTAGCGATTATGGTCTCCTCGCCAGCTCCTCCAACCAACCTCTCAATATTTGCCCTAACGGTTACCCTCGCCTTTACGACGACCTCTATACCATCCTTGGCCACCGCGGCAATCTGTGGCGTCTCTATCACCTTTGGATTTACACTGACCTGCACCGCTTCCAATACATTCCTTCCGGCTAGGTCTATGGCTGCAGCCCTTTCAAATTCCAGGGGTATATCCGCCCTCTGTGCGGCTATCAATGCATCCACCAATGTATTCACATTTCCTCCCGCCAAATGGTGAGCCTCCAGCTTATCTACGCCCAAGGTCAACCCGGCCTTTGTGGCCTTGATCATGGGATTTACTATCCTAGAAGGTACTACCCTCCTAAGCCTCATCCCTATCAAGGTGGATATTCTAATTTTCACGCCTGCAAAATAGGCGGTAATCCATAGCCCAACTGGTATGAATGTGAAGAACAGTATTACCAATATTATGATCAATAATGCTAAACCTACGGTAAAAATAATTTGTCCTGGCATCCCTAAATCCTCCTCACTATTATTTTATTCCCTTCAACCCTTATAACCTCTATATCGGAGCCTCTAGGTATGAAAGCCCCTTCGGATATCGCATCCAACCTTCTACCATCTATCTCAATCTTTCCGGAGGGACGGAGTTCCGATATGCTGATCCCTTCACTATTCAGGTATTCATCATAGCCCGATACTATCTCCTGTTTCTCCTCCTCTTGGATATGCCTAGCATTCAATACTATATTATCCAGATGAGGAATCCTCTTTCCATGCTTTATCAACAATATGGTGATTATGGCAGTTATAATTATAGCTATGCTGACGGACATCAGGGCCGAAACCAGTGAACCCATAGCTAGCACCGTACCCAGCACGACCAATACGATGCCCGATATCCCCGGCAAACCAAACCCCGGTACTATGGCCTCCACCACCAATAATATCAGACCGGTGATGAATATGGCCAATGAGGTCCATTGGGAATTACCCGCCAATATATTCCCGGCAAAGAATAGGCCAAACGATATTATACTGATGGTCCCCCCAGCCCCGAATCCAGGCGTAAATACCTCTATTATCATCCCCACAAAACCTATAGTAAGGAATAGTGTATTAATATATGGGCTGGATAGAACCTTTGCTAACTTCACCTCTAATGGCTCCTCCATCTTCACCACCTTGGAGTATTTAATGTCAAAATGGGAGAGCATCTCATCGTAATCCTCCGCCATGAGGTCGGCGATCCCATGCTTCAACGCCTCCTTCCCGGTAAGGTTTAATAGCTTACCCTTTTCGGATACCCCTTCTATATAGATATCCGAATCAGCCATG
>JAAYRM010000233.1 GCA_012518745.1 Tissierellia bacterium | reverse complement strand
CACATTCATCTCCTGCAATCTTCAGAGAACGACTGATCACTATACCACCCAAGGATATTACAGCTACATCCGTGGTTCCTCCACCTATATCCAATATCATATTGCCATTTGGCTCGGTAATATCTATCCCCACTCCGATAGCCGCAGCTATTGGTTCCTCGATTAGGAAGGTCTTGCTAGCTCCGGCATGGTTGCTGGCCTCAAGCACTGCCCTTTTTTCGACTTCCGTTATCCCGCTTGGTACGCATACTATGACCTTGGGCTTAAACAAGGTTCTCCCTACGGCCTTGCTAATAAAGTATCTGAGCATCCTCTCCGTAATATTATAATCGGATATTACTCCATCTCTCATAGGCCTTATGGCCCTTATATTGCCCGGGGTCCTTCCCAGCATCTGCCTGGCCTCTTCTCCCACCGCCAAAAACTTTCCATCGTTCTGATCTATGGCAACTACTGAGGGTTCGTTCAATACTATTCCTCTGCCTTTTATATATACCAATATGCTAGATGTTCCCAGGTCTATACCCAAATCGGTTCTAAAAGAAACCATATCCATTGCCTCCCCTCGACATATATACCTTAGTATATCATAATTTTTTCTATATTAAGCCAAATTTCAATTTTATTTTATCAAAAAGGTAAGAAGGTCCCTCTCGGGACCTATTTATTCCTTCTTTTTCATGTATTTTAATCGAGTCGCTTTGCCACCCCTGATATGCCTTTCGGCCTTGTTCTTCTGCAATACCTTTTTCACCATGGTTGCTATAAGAGGGTTTATCTTTGGGAGACGCTCTGTAACATCCTTATGTACGGTGCTTTTGCTGACCCCAAAAACACCTGCAGCCTGCCGCACAGTAGCTTCTTCATCTATTATATATTCTGCAATCTCCAATGCTCTTTCCTCTATATAATCTTTCACCTGAGTATAACCCCCCTTGAACTTGATTTTGGGTTTTTAAATCCTTATAAATATCTATGCGCCATAATTTCCTAATAGAACAGATACCTATTACTTTAGATGGCTAAATGCTGGTATATAACCCTTTGGATCCATATTCTTACCATCCTGTATCACCTCGAAATGAACATGGGGTTCCATGATCATCTCTATAGCAGCGGTAATTCCTACCTTGCTTATTACGGCTCCCTTTTCGATCCTAGCCCCTTCCTTGACCATATCGATGGTGGCTAGGTTTGCATACTTGGTCAATAAGCCATTCCCGTGATCCATTATAATTACCTTGCCCCAAAGTTCATCTTCATATACCTCGCTTATCCGCCCTGATAAAGCCGCCTTAACTTCCTGTCCTTCCCGTGCAAATATATCTATACCATCGTGCGTGGTCCATTGCTCTAAGGTCTCCGAGTAGATCAACCCATCCCTAGCAAAATCGACACCTATCTTCCCATCCACCGGCGATAGCATCCCCCCAGTATCCAGTTCGGGTTGTGGTTTCTGCTCCACCTCCTGCGGATCTTGGGTTACCTCTTCATCTTCGACGAACTCCAGATCCCCTTTCTCCTCGTGCTCTTCATCCTCTACAATACTTTGTCCCTCTTCTTCCATCTGCGTCTCCT
>JAAYRM010000003.1 GCA_012518745.1 Tissierellia bacterium | reverse complement strand
CCCTTCATCATTGATAATAATGAAATTCAGGTTACAGCTAGCATAGGGATTTCGATATACCCGGATGATGGAAGGGAAGCGGCCACCTTGATTAGAAAAGCAGATATTGCCATGCAGAGATCGAGGAGCTTAGGTATGGGTGAATCGAGCATACATAGCAGAACCTTGGATATCCAAACCCAGGAGCATTTTTGGATGAAAAATGATTTAGCAAGAGCGATCTCAAGGGACGAATTATTTTTAAATTATCAACCCATCTATGATATAAACCAGGGTGAAGGTGAACTGGTTGGGGTTGAAGCTCTATTGAGGTGGAAAAATGAAAATGGGAAAATCATATCACCATCTAAGTTTATACAGCTAGCGGAAAGGATGGGGCTTATTCACTCCATAGGGGATTGGGTTCTTATGAATGCCTGCAAACAGAATAGGAAATGGCAGGATCAGGGGCATAGACCTATCTATATATCAGTTAATATATCCATCCTCCAGTTGGAACAACCGGGTTTTGATAGGATCGTGGAGAGGATATTAGAGGAATCGGGGCTAGATCCTGAATATCTACATCTAGAGATTACCGAAACGTTTTTCACTCAAAACTATCGAATGGTAAACGAAGCTATAGGGCGGCTTAGCAGATTGGGTATTAGACTATCAATAGATGATTTTGGAACTGGGTATTCCTCGCTAAGTCAATTATGCCAATTCAATATACACAATCTTAAAATTGATAGAAGCTTTATTGATGGGGTAGATAACGACGAAAATAAAAGTAAGATCGTAAAGGCTGTAATATCCCTAGCAAATAGTTTGAAGGTTGGACTAATTGCCGAGGGGGTAGAGACCAGGGCGCAGCTAAATTTTCTTAAGAACAACGAGTGCAATATAGTCCAAGGTTATTTATTTAGCAAACCCATAGATACGGAGCAGATAGAAAGGATACTGATTGGATATGAATAAATTTAAACTCTTAATAAAAAAACTTACAAGGAAAAGGGATATAAAGAATGATGATATGAAGGAAAAGGATATAAAAAGCAAGGATATAAAGAACAAGGATACAAAAAATAAGGATATTGAAAAAAAGAACACACAAGAAGATAAGAAAGGGATTAAGGGAACGAGTATTAAGACCAAACTTATAATCTATTTTTCGGTGCTAATCCTAGCATCATCAGCTATTATAGGATTTATATTTATGAATAAGGGCAGCGATATGCTTATCCAGGAGGTGGAACAATCGATTGCCCTCCTGACCAACGAAGGTGCAAAACTAACGCAAAGCCGCATGGAAACTCAGATGCGAGCGCTTGAAATGATAGCACAGAGAGTGGATATTCAAGAGATGGATTGGGAGAAACAGCGGCTAGTATTGAGTGGGCAGTTGGAACGAACCGGTTTTATCGATATGGGTGTAGCTAGGCCCAATGGGAGTACCGATTATTCAAGCGGGGGCAAGGCAGAATTGGGGGATAGGACATATGTACAGAATGCCCTAGATGGCAGGACGGATGTATCGGATCTGGTAGTGAGCCGCGTAAGCAATGAGATAGTTATGGTATATGCTACCCCTATTGAAAGGGATGGCAGGGTAGTTGGCGTACTGATAGGCCGGGAAGATGGAAATGCATTGAGCAATATAGTAGAAGATATAAGGTATGGGGAAAAGGGATATACCTATATGATAAACGACCAAGGGACAATAGTTGCCTATCCGGATGGGGAGGGAGTCCTAGATCAATTCAACCCCATAGAGGAAGCGGCAGAGGATGATAGCCTTCGATCAATAGCCGGCTTATTCGAAAAGATCCTATCGGAAGGTAAAGGAATCAGCCGATATACCTTTGAAGGCGATGATCTATATGCTGCATATACACCCATTGAGGGTACAAACTGGAGTTTCATAGTCGCGGCAAATGAGGCCGAGGTATTATCTGCAGTCCCGGAATTGCAAAGGGTGATCATAATATTTACCGGGATCATCTTATTAATCAGCATCGTCGTCACATATATATTGGGTGGTTCTATAGTAAATCCCATTATTAAAGCAGTGGAACATTCGGAGGAAATAGCCAATCTAGATATTGCACAGGATGTGCCCCAGGT
>JAAYRM010000232.1 GCA_012518745.1 Tissierellia bacterium | reverse complement strand
GCTGCCCTTTCGCTACATTAGATCTCTCCATTCTTATCGTCGATCATCTGGCTTCCCATATAGAACTTTATGAACCACTTGTCATACTCTGCATAGGCACCGATAGATCCACGGGTGATTCCTTGGGACCCCTAGTGGGTCATAAGCTTAAACCCCGTTTAAACTATTATCGACAGATACATCTTTTAGGGACCCTAGATGATCCAATACATGCTAAAAATTTAGAGTCCTCCATTTCACAAATCCACCATAGATATTCGAATCCACTGATCTTAGCCATAGATGCCTCATTGGGTGGTTTGAACAAAATAGGGTATATAGGCGTAAGAAACGGACCTCTTAAACCCGGCTCCGGCGTCAATAAAGAACTTCCCATTATTGGGGATATCAGTATTACCGGGGTGGTCAACGTGGGCGGTGTGGCAGGCCATATGGTATTGCAAAATACTAGGCTCAGCCTAGTTATGAATATGGCCGATATAATATATAGGGGTATATTTAGGGCAATCCTAGAGCTATATAAAGACAAGAAGATGAAGAGGATTATAAGGATTTAATCCCTATCTTGATCCTCCTCATCTTCATCTCTATACATGCGTATGATCACATCTTCATCGCTTCCCAATTCCATATCGATAAGTATATAATCCCCCCGGTTTTGTAATCCATCCTTTTCTTTGTGACACATAAAAACACCACCCATATATGGGGTATTATAATCCATAGCTCAATTTCTATGCCTATATATATAACCCTTAGTTGGTGATTATTGGCAGCTTCTTATCGTTCATCGTAAATAGGGTTTCCCCTTCTATATCATAAACTTCCCCATCTATATTTAAATATGCTTCATCTATGGTCTTAACCCTTACGGTCTTTGCCCGATATACCTCCACATACTTCCTTATCTCTATATGCCTACCCTTAAATATGGTTGGAAATAAAAAAAGTAATTTTAGTCTCGCAATCCTGTTCACTATGCATATGTAAAAATAACCATCATCCGGTATGGCCATCGGTAGTATCTTTAATCCCCCACCATAGTATCTTCCATTCCCTATGGCTATCAAGGTTATCTTGCCATCTATTTTGATCCCATCTATATCCAGCTCTACCCTCTTATCCTTGAATCCCAGTAGCGTAATTATTACCCCTATTACATAGGCTATATTGGATCTTATTCTTTTTTTGATCTTCTCGGTATTCATGACGGTCTCCGCATCAAACCCAATGCTGGCGATATTTAAAAAGATCCTATCATTTACAAAGCCCACATCTATATACCTAACCGTACCATTCACTATCGTATCTATGGCTTTAATTGGATCGAGATCTATACCGAGGGAACGGGCCAAGTCATTGCCTGTCCCGCTGGGCAATATCCCCAACCTCCCCCTATCGGCCTCCAATATACCCCTAGCTACCTCATTGATGGTGCCATCTCCGCCTACGGCCACCAATACCTCATATCCAGCCCCAAGTCCCCTCTTAGCAATATCTACGGCATCCCCAGGTCCTCTGGTTATAGCTAAATCGTATTGGATCTCGACCTCCGCCATAGCCTGTCTAATTATTGGCACCAGCTCTCCCGCTTTGCCTCCACCCGCGATTGGATTTACGATGAAAAATGTTTTCGCCATCACACCATCCCCCTATTAATAGGTCCCCATATGCTTTTGTATTCTCACTGCCCTATCTATGGCTTGGATTTCCTCTGCTGATAGTGGATATTTAGATTTCCCATTTTCTACGGATTTAGCGTAGCAGGTGGAATTTTCCCTCCCATGAATGCTCGATAGTACAAAACCATTGCGATGATCATCTAAAAAAGCTATGGAAAAACTCAGTTCGGACCCCATATCCGCAAATGCATTATATCTAACGAATCCAATTCTTTGAATAGCAAAGCCCAGTCTCATATTTAGATCATCCAGATTTTCCTCTATTGCCGAAGTGCTACCCTTTAATCCATTTATTTCGCGGCCATGCTTTAATAATAACTCTTCGATATTGATCCCATCTGAGCCCATAACCAATGCCTGGTATCTATT
>JAAYRM010000231.1 GCA_012518745.1 Tissierellia bacterium | reverse complement strand
CTTTATAATATTGAATCAGGATATCAATGGCCATAGATTGGCCTATCTGGATAGCGCTGCAACCACCCAAAGGCCCATCCAAGTTCTAGATGCTATGGCTAGGTACAATAAGTTCTCCAACGGCAATCCCCATAGGGGAGCGTATCAGCTTAGCATAAGGGCAACGGAGGAATATGATCTGAGTAGGCAGAAGGTTAAGGAATTTATAAACGCTGGAGAGGTTGAGGAGATAGTATTTACTCGGAACACCACCGAATCCCTCAATCTAATCGCTAGCTCCTATGGTATGGACTTTATTGAAGAGGGCGATGAGATAGTGCTGTCCATATCCGAACACCATAGCAATATATTGCCTTGGCAGAGGGTGGCTAGGCAGAAGGGTGCAATATTAAGATATATGTATCTAGATGATGGGGGAAGGATAACCGAGGAGGAGATGGACAGGGTCATAGGCTCTAGGACCAAGATAGTAGCTATAGCCCATATGTCCAATGTTCTTGGAACCATATATCCGATTGAGGAGATATTGGAAAGGGCTCACGAGGTTGGAGCGGTGGTAATCGTAGATGGTGCTCAGGCTGTCCCCCATATGAAGGTGGATGTTCAGGAATTGGACGCTGATTTCTACGTATTTTCAGCCCATAAGATGTTGGGGCCAATGGGGATTGGGGTCCTCTATGGTAAGAGGAAGCTATTGGAGGATATGTCCCCCTATCTATTGGGTGGAGATATGATCGAATACGTAACGGAACAGGATGCTACCTTTGCACCTCTTCCCCATAAGTTTGAAGCGGGAACTCAAAATGTCGAAGGGGCTGTGGGCTTGAGGGCAGCCATTGAATATATTGAGGATATAGGTTTGGATAATATCAGGCAACATGAGATGGAGTTGATGGAGTATGCGATGGATAGGCTATTGAATATACCATATATAAGCATACAGGGACCGAGCGATTTGGAATCCAAGGGTGGAATAATATCCTTCACAATAGATGATGTACATCCCCATGATGTATCTAGTATATTGGATGCCTATGGAGTCGCCATCAGATCTGGGCATCACTGTGCTCAACCATTGATGAAGTTCATGGGGCTTCCGGCAACTTCTAGGCTGAGCTTCTATCTATATAATACCGAGGAGGATGTGGATCAGTTTATAAATGCCATAGGTAATGTAAGGAAGTGGTTAGGATATGTATCTTGAATCCATCTATACCCAGCTGATAATGGAACATAATAGGAGTAGTCATAATAGGAAGGCCTTGGAAGATCCGGATATATCCGAGCGGGGATATAATCCAAACTGTGGTGACGATATAATGCTAGAAGTGAAGGTGGAAGATGGAATAATTGCGGATGCGGGTTATTCGGGGGTGGGATGTGCCATCTCCCAGGCCTCCACCTCCCTGATGATCGATTTAATCAAGGGTAAATCCGTAGATGAGGCATCTGAATTAGCCGATATATTTTTAGCTATGATCAAGAAGGATATAACGGACGAGGAGGAGTTGGAGGTTTTGGAGGATTCCATAATATTTCAAAACATATCCAATATGCCCGCCAGGGTGAAATGTGCGGTATTGGCATGGCATAGTTTGAAGGAAGGATCAAAGCATATATAATAAAGCCTGACTATCCTTGAAATTACGACAAATAATTTCTTGACATAGGTAGGCCATATTGATACGATTATACTAGTAAAATATGATGAGAACTGAATAGTATGCTCATATTATTCTCATAATATGGTTGAGAAGTTTTTACTAAATGACCTAAAATCATTTAACTATGGGTGGAAGTGTGCCTAGGGTTCCGAAGGAGACAGCCTTCTTTGTCTGGACCAAGCGGTACAGATATCGTATCATCTTATAATGGGAGATACGGTATTACACCGAAGGGATAAAAACCCAGTCGGGTAGGTTTCGCTTAGCCTACCAGACTGGGTTTATTTAATTATGGGGAGGGATACGTTTGGATTTCAGGAGGGTATTTGTTGAGAAGAACGAGGATTATAATGCGGAATCGCATGCCCTATATAGGGATTTTAAGGAATACCTGGATATTCAAGCCCTAGAAGGGGTTAGGGTGATCGATGTATATGACATTATAGATAGTACGGAAGAGGAATATGAGGCCATAGTGAAGAATGTATTATGGGATAGGAATTTGGATCATATATATGAGGGAGCCATCGATTGCGATGCGGATGAAAGATACTTCAGGGTGGAGTTCGTTCCTGGGCAATACAATCAGAGAGAGGATTCGGCAATGCAGGCCATAACCCTATTATTAGGAAAAAAGGGGATAAGGGTCAAACATTCCCAGATAATTGTATTGAAGGGGATAGATGAAGGGGAATTAAGGCTGATCAAGGATTACTTTATAAATCCAGTTGAGATGAGGGAGATAGAGCTAGAGGCTTTTACATATAAGGAGCGCACGGAAACCGATAAGAGCGTAGAGGTAGTGGAAGGATTTATCCATATGTCCGAGGAGGATATAGCCCATATGGGGGATAGATGGGGAATAGGTATGGATACGGAGGACCTTCTATTCTGCCAGGAATATTTTAGGGACGAGGAGAAGAGGGATCCCACCATCACCGAGTTGAAGGTTATAGATACCTATTGGTCCGATCACTGCAGGCATACCACATTTATGACGGAGATAATGGATGTGGAGTTTGAGGAGGGCAGATATAGGCCCCTGATAGAGGATGCCTTTAAGCAGTATATGGAATCCAGAAGGTATGTCTATGAGGATGATAATAGGCCTGCCTGTTTGATGGATTTAGCCACTATAAATGCGAAGGAGATCAAAAAGAAGGGATTATTAGATGATCTAGAGGAATCAGAAGAGATAAATGCAGCGAGCATAGAGATAGATGTAGATGTGGATGGAAGAACTGAAAGATGGCTATTGATGTTTAAAAATGAAACCCATAATCATCCTACGGAAATTGAGCCCTTCGGGGGTGCTTCTACATGCCTGGGTGGCTGTATAAGGGATCCACTTTCAGGTAGGTCCTATGTATACCACGCTATGAGGATAACGGGTGCTAGTGACCCCAGGCAGAGCTTTGAAGATACGCTGGCGGGGAAATTGCCTCAGAGGAAGATAACCCAATCCGCCATGGAGGGATATAGCTCCTATGGCAATCAGATAGGTGTGCCAACGGGGTTCGTCAGGGAGATATACCATGAGGGGTATGTAGCTAAGAGGATGGAAGTGGGGGCATTGGTGGCTGCGGCACCCAGGGAGAATGTGATAAGGGAATCCCCCGAGCTAGGAGATCTGGTGCTATTGGTAGGAGGGAGGACCGGAAAGGATGGATTGGGGGGAGCTGTCGGTTCATCAAGGGAACATACCGAGGAATCTCTAGAAACCGGAGGGGCGGAAGTGCAGAAGGGGAACCCACCTTTGGAGAGGAAGATCCTCAGGCTATTTAGAGACGGAAATGTAAGCAGGATGATTAAAAAATGTAATGATTTTGGTGCGGGCGGTATATCGGTAGCTATAGGGGAGTTGGCCGATGGACTGCATATAGATTTAGACGAGGTACCGGTGAAATATCCCGGATTAGACGGTACCGAATTGGCACTATCCGAATCCCAGGAGAGGATGGCAGTGGTGATAGATGAAGGGGATTTGGATAGCTTTAAGGAATATGCAGAGGCCGAGGATTTGGAGGCTACTTTGGTGGCTGAGGTTACCGATAACGATAGGCTTATAATGGATTGGAAAGGGCAGGCCATAGTAGATATATCTAGAAGGTTCTTGGATACCAATGGCATTAGAAAGGAAATGGATATATCGGTGGAGATGCCCAATGGCGATGATTATTTAAAATCCATTCCTAGCCATATACAAGGTCGAGATATAGAGGAAGACTGGATAGCGAATATGACCCATCTTAATACGGCGAGCCAGAAGGGGCTTGTGGAAAAATTCGATCATAGCGTTGGCAGGGGAACGGTTCTGATGCCCCTGGGCGGAAAATATAAGTTGACCCCTGCAGAGGGGATGGCTGCTAAGATTCCCGTACTGGATGGCGAGACCAATACCTGCTCATTGATGACATATGGATTTGAGCCCAATCTAACCAGTTGGAGTCCCTTCCACGGTGGAGTATATGCAGTAGTGGAATCTTTAGCCAGGATAACCGCCATGGGCGGGGATTATAGGAAGGCTAGGCTGACCTTTCAGGAATACTTTGAGAGGTTGGGCGAAGATAAGGTGAAATGGGGTAAGCCCTTCAGTGCATTGCTAGGTGCCTATATGGTGCAGAAGAATCTAGATATACCGAGTATAGGCGGCAAGGATAGCATGTCGGGCACCTTTGAAGATATAGATGTACCACCTACCATAATAAGCTTTGCGGTGGCCACGGATAGGGCGGAGAATATGATTTCACCCG
>JAAYRM010000230.1 GCA_012518745.1 Tissierellia bacterium | reverse complement strand
CCATAGGAACCAGGCCTATAGACTTGCATCTCAAAGGATTCAGGGCCTTGGGAGCGGTTATAGACGTAGATCATGGAAATATTGGGGCCTATGCCGAGAAACTTACCGGGGATAAGATATACTTAGACTTCCCAAGTGTCGGGGCCACCGAAAACATAATGATGGCGGCGGTGATGGCTGAGGGAGAGACCATAATAGATAACGCAGCTATGGAGCCGGAGATAGTGGATTTAGCTAACTTCCTGAATAAGCTAGGCGCAAATGTCAAGGGAGCGGGTACCAGTAGCATAAGGGTTAAAGGAGTAGAAAAACTAGGAGGTGCCACCCATTCCATCATTCCAGACAGGGTTGAGGCGGGGACCTTCATGGTGGCGGCTGCTATAACCAAGGGAGATATACTGGTGGAAAACGTAATAACCAGCCATATAAAGCCCATAATAGCGAAGCTTAGGGAGGTAGGATGCGAGGTCTACGAAAATGAGGATAAGGTTCGGATAATAGGACCCGATCGTTTAAAGGCGACGGATATAAAGACCCTTCCATATCCGGGGTTTCCCACCGATATGCAATCCCAGTTCATGGCGCTCATGTGTGTAAGCGAGGGCACCAGTGTGGTAATAGAGACGGTCTTTGAAAATAGATTCATGCATGTAGATGAACTAAAGAGGATGGGTGCTGATATCAAGATAGATGGAAGATCTGCAATAATACAAGGTGTAGATAGCCTAATGGCCGCACCGGTGAAGGCTACGGATTTAAGGGCTGGAGCCGCATTGGTATTGGCGGGCTTGGTATCCGATGGCGTTACCGAAATTGGGGATATATATCATATAGATCGAGGATATGATGGGATAGAGGATAAATTTATTCAGCTAGGAGCCAGGATACATAGGGTATAATATATAACATATAGCCATATCCTCCTGCATACAATTTATATAAAGACGGGCAAGGGGAGGACGGGATGAGGCGGATAGGCATATATTATACTATGATAGCACTTATAATAATAGTATTGATACCGGCTGTAATCGTTAAGACATTTAACTTTGTTCCCAAGAAGAGCAAGGATAATCCAACTGATAACTCCAAAGCCGTTGTACAAAAGGATGAGCAGGTGAAGATAGGGGATGGAATCAAAGTCTATGATACCAGGACCCAAAAGGTGCGGGAAATGGATCTGGAGGAATATATAAAAGGGGTGGTAGCCGCGGAGATGCCCGCTGAATTCCATATAGAGGCATTGAAGGCCCAGGCCATCGCTAGCAGAACCTATGCGTTAAGTCGAATAAGCAACTATGCAGATGGACATCCAGATCATGGTGAAGCTCCGCTTTGTACAGGCATTCACTGTCAGGCATACCTAACCTTGGATGAACTCATAAGCGTTCATGCTAAGGATTGGCAGGAGAAATATTGGCCCAAGATTGAGGAGGCGGTGGAATCCACTAGGGGACAGGTTCTCTATTATAAGGGGGAATTGACTGAACCCCTATATCATT
>JAAYRM010000229.1 GCA_012518745.1 Tissierellia bacterium | reverse complement strand
TAAGGGAGATAGAAATTTCTTGTAACCAATGTGGGAATACCCATTACTATAATGAGGACGATCTGAAGAATGCAAGATATGCGGAGTTGATGAATATATCGAAAAATTTACTAGCTCTCGGCGCCTTTCTACCTCTCGCATTTCTGCCAGATAAACAGGTATCGGATTTAAAGCAATGTAGAGAATGTGGTTCAAGAAATGTAGAATTATCGGAAGTGATCCACAGGATAACATAATTACTGGATTAAATACGGGCTGCGGATTCCAAGGACAGCCCCATAGAAGGTGCTAGAGATGAATTACGGCCAGATCGCGTGCTTGGATGTCTATTATTACGGGGATTACGCAAAGGCATGTGGTATAGTGTTTAGAATCGAACCCTCAGAGAGGATTATCTCCCGGTATTGCAAGATAATAGAATCCGTTGAGGAATATATACCGGGACAATTCTACCGAAGGGAATTGCCATGCTTGCTCGAAGTTTATGATGGGATAGGCGAAGGTATCGACCTAATTATAATAGATGGCTTTGTTTTACTGGGAGGGGGGAAAAGGGGGCTAGGGGCTCATCTATTCGAGGCATTGGATAGAAGGATACCTGTTATCGGTGTGGCCAAAACATTTTTCAGGGGATGTACCGACTATGTTAAAATATATCGTGGCCATAGCAATAGGCCATTATATATAAGCTGCATCGGCACTGATCTAACCAATTCCGCGGAATTAATACGGAACCTAGGCGGGGATAATAGAATCCCCGATATACTTAAGATGGTAGATCGCCTGACGAGGGAGGATATTAAAAGCTAGCCAAGGTTCATATCTATTTTTTCAGAAGGTCCATATCTAGTTTTCCAGATTGAGCAATCGTTCCTTCATCTTCAATCCCCCACGATACCCCCTCCATTCCCCATGCTTTCCAAACATACGATGGCATGGAGCGACAATCAATATAGGATTAGCACCAATTGCGGTGCCAACCGCCCTGACGGCATCCGGTCGATTGATCCTTTCAGCAATTTCGGTATACGTAGCGCTCTCCCCAAATGGAACCTTAAGGAGTTCATCCCAGACCGTATGTTGAAATTCGGTACCCCGCAGGTCCAATGGAATCGTAAATTCCGTACGGCGCCCCTCTAGATAATCGACGAGCTCGTCTTCATAGGGTTGCATAATCTTTTTATCCTCTGTCAATTCAGAATTGGGTATACGCTTTTGAACCCATTGCTTCAACTCTTCAAACGGCGCATCCACCGAACCTACATAGCATAGGCCCTTCTCAGTAGCTGCAATATATAATTGCCATTCCCCGTTATTTAATAATGTCCAATAGACCATCTCTCTTTGATCTTCAACCATATCTTCACCTCATTGTTATTTTGCAATTAAATACCTATCATATAATAAATTATTATGCCCCCAATTGGATGTATTATATAAAATTAAGGATCAAATATTGATGACCCTCAATCATTGATATATGAAAATGGTATATAGGGATGACTATGCTTTCCAAAAACAAATGAGATTATAAGTATAAATTTGGGCAAATAACAGACCATAAGATAAAATATATCTATTTGGAGGATGTTATGAATATTGGAACGGGAAAAATTTCAATGATATGCCTAAGTCCTATTGGATAAGTTCTACTGGGGATACCGATTATCCAACCCTAGATAGGGATATCGATATCGATGTAGCAATAGTAGGTGGAGGCATAGTGGGAATTGCAACGGCATATCAGTTGCAGAAAAGCGGAATTGGAGTAGCGATACTCGAGGGGGACAGGATTGCCCAGGGCACCACCGGGCATACGACTGCGAAGATCACCTCGCAACATAATCTCATATATGCAAAGTTAATAGCACAATTTGGGCAGGACCTTGCCCAGCAATATGCAACGGCAAACGAACTCGCCATTAAGGAAATGAAGAAAATTGCAGATGAAAACAATATAGATTGCGGCTATAGTACCCAATCGGCGTTTGTTTTCACCCAGAATGATGGGTATGTACAGCAGATTAAGGATGAGGTTGAGGCGGCAAAATCCCTTGGAATAACAGCAGCATTTGTAGATGAAATATCATTGCCTATACCCATCAAGGCTGGGGTGCGGTTTGATAATCAGGCGCAATTCCATCCGAGGAAGTTTCTGCTATCCATAGCCCAAATGATTCATCAAAATGGGGTTCAGATCTATGAGCAGAGTAGGGTAATAGACCTAGATATGGGGAAGGATGACAAGTATATATTGACCACATCAGATAATCATACCATCACCGCCAACAGGGTGGTAATCGCATCCCATTATCCCTTCTATAATAAGGTGGATGCATACTATGCACGGATTACTCAGTCGAGGACCTATGCTATTGCCATAAAGACAAAGGAAAAGTTTCCAGGTGGGGTGTTCATCAATGCGGAAAAGCCCAATAGATCCCTCAGGGGCTTGGATACCGATTCCGGTGAATATATATTGATAGTGGGTGATAGCCACAGGACCGGCTATGGAGGGCATGATACCAACAAGCATTATAAGGCCCTAATAGATTTTGCGGAGAGTATATTTACCGTGGAGGATATTCCATATAGATGGTCTACTCAGGATTGTATGTCCATAGATGGCGTTCCTTATATAGGGCAATTTTCAGAAAAAATCCCCAACCTATATATTGCAACGGGATTTGGAAAATGGGGAATAACCAATGGTTTGGTATCTTCGATTCTTCTAAAGGATCTAATAATCAATGGTTCGAGCCCATGGGAG
>JAAYRM010000228.1 GCA_012518745.1 Tissierellia bacterium | reverse complement strand
TATCCTCTTCAGTCCACCTAGCATAACGACTCCAGCCGCTACCGCTACCACAATACCTGAAACAACATGAGGTATGCTGAATGATGTGTGCATCGCATCAGCAATGGAGTTAGCCTGAGTCATGTTCCCGATTCCAAAGGATGCTAAAGCCCCAAACAGTGCAAATAGAACAGCTAGCCACTTCCAACCCAGACCATTTGCAATATAATGCATTGGTCCACCTATAAATCGACCATCATCCGTTTTCTCTCGATACTGAACACTAAGTACTACCTCCACAAACTTGGTGGTCATTCCAAATATTGCTGAGATCCACATCCAAAGCACCGCTCCCGGACCACCAACTGCTATAGCCGTAGCTACACCAGCTATATTACCGGTCCCTATCGTTGCAGCGAGCGCCGTTGCAACAGCCTGGAATGCGGTAATTTCTCCCTCACCCTTTTGTTCCTTTTCGAACATCTTCATCAGGGTGTTCTTCATAATATAGCCAAACTTACCGAAAGACATGAAATTAGTGCGTATTGTTAGATAGATTCCTGTTCCCACTAGAAGGACTAGCATTACCGGTCCCCAAATAAAACTATTGACCGCATCGTTAATAGCCATAAAATTATCCATGATCCTACCCCCTTTTATTTTATTGAATTAACTATATCATAAGAGCTTCACTAAACTACAGAACCATACTTAAATTATCAGAAGGTTTGAAATCATTTGCATATTGTGAATCTATTCACAATATGCCATCAGGCCCGATAGGAATTTTTTAATATTAATGGAGCCCCCCCTCTCCATCCGTCCACGTATATGCTCCATTTCCAGCCTAACCTGTTCAAAATTGAATAGACTATTGGAATACTCTACGAACACCTCGTTCATATAGTCCTCTAGCCCAAGGTTTGCTATATTTGACATGCCAGTGGCTATACTTCGCCTCATCCGCTGTTCCATGGATTTAGGATTTTCCGTAAAGTAGCCACATAATTCCCTTAGCGTCGTATCGCCTAGGTCGACCTCGTTTTTTAATAGGTACTTGCACACCTCCATAATATCCTTGCTGCCCTTTTCGCCGATGATCCCTATCTTCACCAATACATTTTTTATACATTGTTCAAAGAATCCTATCGAGTTCAGGACCCCATCATTGCTTTTTCCTTCAAATATTTCCTGAATCTTTAATATCTTCCTACCAATTCGAATCCGTTCCATTACCTTATCGATTATAATGCTCATCTCTATATTGCTTAATGGCCTATGAACAAAGTAATCCGCCCCGTATGTATATGCCTCTTCTATCGTATCCTTGGATCTATCTTCGGATACCACTATAAATCGGATATCAGGATGCTCCTTCTTAACCTGTTTGATAATTGTCAAGCCATCTGTGTTGGGTATCTTCAGACCTGATATTACGATATCAGGTAGGATGGCCTTTATCCTGGTCAGGGCTACCTCGCCATCATTCTCCTCACCCACCACCATGCCTAGTTCATTATCCTCTATTATCTTGGTCAACCCATGAACCATTTCTATACTCTTATCTATTAAAAAAAACCTCATATGTTAACCCCTCCAATTTCAATATCGGAATAGAAGCCTCAACTTATGCCATAGCTTCAAAGGTGTCATCCATTCCCCTATTATAGAAACAATTTCCCATTTTCGCCTCCCATCGATGATTTTGCAATTAATGGATTGACAATTGCAGTCCAATCACCTATTCTTAGATTATTAATTCGATTGATCATATTCGCATAGGGGGAATTGCAATGAAATTATCCATAAGGGAAATGGTATTGATATCATTATTTACCGCCTTAACGGCTATCGGGGCCTTTTTAAATATACCCATAGGTGATGTGCCAATTACGTTGCAGAGTATGTTCACATTGCTTTCAGGCCTATTGCTCGGCCCTAAATTGGGTGCATTATCTCAACTCATATATCTTATCTTGGGGCTCTCGGGTATGAGGATATTTGCAGGATTTACTGGTGGCCCCCAGGCAATATTTAAGCCTAGCTTCGGTTTTCTAATTGGATTCATATTCGCATCCTTTGCTGTAGGCAGGATTAGACGAATTAAAAGGATGGTCAATATATGGGATATGGTTCTAGCCACCTCTTTAGGAACCCTCATAATCTACCTATTTGGAATCCCCTATATGTATATTATCTTGAATAAGGTGATGGGTCAGACGATCTCCTTTGCCTTTGCCGTCAAGATGGGATGCCTGGTCTTTTTACCGGGCGATACTCTGAAGATCATTTTGACATCCCTAATAGCATATAGGATCTCTAGGAATTCTACTATCCCCAGGCTATAGCGGAACCTATCCTATGTAGGATATGCTAGAAATATCCCTCTAAACCGCGGATGGATATTTCGCCGGAAGCCAATCTTCCCATCCCACCATCATCATATTGCACCATAAGTCGCCCCTCGTCGTCTATATCCAAAACCCTTGCCTTTTTACGCATATCCCTTTCCCTTATCCATACATCTCTTCCTATTAATATGGAATTTCTCCTGGCTATTTCGATGGGTCCAGAGATATCACCATCCATCTTAAACGGGATATATAATTTCTCAAGATGATTTAAAATATATGCAAGTAATATCTTCCTATCTATCCCTTGTTCTGCCACCTCCCGTAAGGATATGGCCTTATGCGCCAGTTCTTCGCTCAGTTCTTCATCTTTTAGATCTAGGTTTATGCCTATTCCCATGATTACATAGCTTACCATATTCCGCTCGCAGCTCATCTCGGTCAGGATACCGGATACCTTTCTATTATCTATAATTATGTCATTAGGCCATTTTATATGAGATTCTATTCCCATATCCCCTAGGGCCTTATTAACTGCCGCTGCCCCGATCAATGTTATCCTAGCAACCTTTGCAGGGGGTATGACAGGCTTCAGTATGAGGCTCATCCATATCCCCCTACCCTTAGGGGATATCCAGTTCCGCCCCAATCTTCCTCGTCCTGCAGTCTGCTCTTCTGCTATGATTACGGTGCCCTCCTCCACGTCCATAGCAATTTCCTTTGCCTTAACATTGGTGGAGGACAGGCTGTTATAATGTCGAATATTTCTTCCTACAAAATTGGTATCTAGGTATGCTTCTATACTCCTGTAATTCAATGCTTCAGATCCGTCCATTTTAAACCCCTCATCAATATCTTCATCGTACCAGGTCCCTCAAGTCCCCCTTCAATCTATAGGGTACCTCCCTTAATTCTCCTATATTCCTACTTCCCGTCAATACCATTAACATCTTCAGCTTGTATATCAGATCTCCCAGATAGGTATCAGCAGCCTCCGGGCCATCTTCCATGAGTTTCCTCAGTATCATCCCGCCTATACCCACCATATCAGCCCCCAGTATTAGGGATTTCAGTATATCCAGGCTAGTCCTGATTCCACCACTGGATATCAACTTCAAATGCCTTCCAATGTTCCTGCATTCAATTAAGCTCAGGGCGGTAGGAATGCCCCAGGAATATATATCGGAAAATCCCGATCCTCCATATCTCCTATCCTCTATCTCTATGAAGTTTGTACCCCCCTTACCAGATATATCGATATGCCTTATCCCCACATCATATAGTCTCCTAGCTACATCTGGTGATATACCAAACCCCACTTCCTTTACTATTACCGGTTTCTCTATGCCATCCGCTATATCCCCTATATTGCTTAGAATTCCTTTGAACTGCCTATCCCCCTCCTTCATAGCCAATTCCTGCGCGGGATTTAAATGGATCTGAACGCCATCGGCTTCAATTATATCCATTGCATATTGAACCTCTTTAACGGTAGCATGGCCATTTAAATTGGACAATACGATCCCATCATCACCCATAATTTCCCTTACTATCTCAAATGAGCTATGGCTATCCTCATTTGCTAGAGCTATGGTTTGCGAACCTACGGCCATGGGAATATCATATTTCCCAGCTATTTTCGACAATTCCCTGTTTATTTCCCGGGAAAATTCGGTCCCCCCAGTCATGGCATTTATCATTATGGGATATCTGATAGTCCTGCCTAGAAAATCTACGCTGGTATCTATATCATCCAGGTCCAACTCCGCTAATGAATTATGCTCCACATATACATCCTCAAATAGGGTATCATTTTTATACGTTGATCCCAGGTAATGTTCTATATGTTCCTTCTTCCTATCCTCTCTTATGTTAGATTCCCTCATCGATTGCAATACCCTCCATATTCATATGCCCTAGATCATAGAGCATATGGATTCTGTTAACTATCTATACTATACCCTAGATACATACGGGTTCCCCTCAATATAGTATCTATAGGGAAAATCCGCCGCTTCCTCTGCATAGTCTATCCCTATTCTCGTCGTCTCCACTATGGTAAATTCCTCTTCAGTTCCTTCCTCCGTATATAATATATCCCCGCAAAGGTCGGTACCATCTAGTCTTCGATCTATCTGCAATGCCATGGATAGCTTGCCGGGCCCGTTGGTTAAGTTCCTCTTCTGGCTTTTCGTTAGCTCTTCTAGGGGTTTTTGAAAACGGTTCATCGCCATCTGTTCTATACCTTCGAGGGGCTCTATTCCCCTGATCAATGCCCCCTCGGGCACCCCCTCCTCAACCGTAATCATATTTAGGCAGTTGTACATTCCATAGATGATATATACATAAGCGGTTCCTGGTCGAGCATACATGCTCTCCACCCTCTTGGTCCTCCTACCACCATAGGAATGGGCAGCCTTATCGTCAATCCCTAGATAGG
>JAAYRM010000227.1 GCA_012518745.1 Tissierellia bacterium | reverse complement strand
TTATGATCCGGTAGGTACTTTGAGAGCCAGGCACGCATGTCCAACCCCTTTTCCCTTGGGCTAGCACAGTATACGAGTCCCTCGTCCGTGGCTGCCAATTCAATAGGCCCTATGGGTGAATCGAGTATATCCAAATAACAGTCCATGATAGATCCCCTTTCGATTTAATATATTAAAAATTAAAGCTGGCCAGAATATATCTCAGCCAACTCCATTATAAATCATTATTAATGTAATGCCTATTTAAATGAACTTTACTGCGGTTCCATATACTATTACCTCTGCTGCGCCCTGCATAACGGCCGCTGAAGCATATCGAATGTTTATTACGGCATCAGCACCGAGCTTCTCCGCTTCTCCTACCATCCTCTTAGTAGCAAGTGCCCTGGCTTCATCCATCATCTCATTATAAGCTTTGAGCTCACCGCCCAATAGATGTTTAAAGCTTTGGCCTATATCCTTTCCTAGGTGCTTGGTTTGAATCGTGCTACCCTTAACTATTCCAAGCATCTCCAATTCCTTGCCCGTAATATAATCAGTATTTACTAAGATCATCTTCCTCTCCCTCCTTTATCTCCTTTATTCTATCTATCAATGCTGAAATGCTAAATCCTATCAATATCAACGGTATTATGACGCCCAATATACTAGCCCCTGGAAAACCTGAGAGGCTGGTTATTCCGACGATGATGGAAATAAAGTATAAGAGCATTATCAATGTTACCATAATAGGTGCAATCAATTTCCTAATATGCATATTGTCCCTCCTAATCGTCACCCTTTCCGGCTCCTACTCATTGCGAAAGCATATGTTCCATCTATATCCTTATGATAATTATACCAATATCCTATCGAGATAACAATTATAACTATCAAAACCGATTAGAACCTGATCTCTAGTTCATTCAGAAACTCCTTAGCCCTTCTATTATCTAGATCAAATCCTTCTTCTATATACCTCATAAAAGAGTCATCATAATTAAGATTCAAATCACATCTTATGGTCAATAGCTCCCTAAAGAGGAATACATCCTCCTTATGCTCTAATATTCTTTCCTTTAATTTGCCCTTTATATTATCGACGTTTTCATATATCCCCTTCAATGTCCCATATTCACCCAAGAGTTTAGCTGCGGTTTTCTTTCCTACCATTGGAATCCCCGGAATATTATCGGAGGGGTCGCCAACCAATGCTTTGTATTCAATGAATTGATTAGGCTTAATATCATATTCCTCGATGAACTTATCCTCTGTATATATAACTGGCCCATGATTGGATAGGTATATGATATCGATCCCTTTATCCATCAATTGCAATAAATCCTTATCCCCTGATATTACATATGGATGTAAATTATACTCCTTTGCATGGAGGGATAGGCTTCCGATTATATCATCTGATTCATATAAATCCATTTCAATAAATGGTATGTTTGCTAATCTGCAATATTCCTCTAATATGGGAAACTGGTTTAATAGTTTTGGATCCGAATCCCGCCTGTTCATCTTGTATTCAGGGTATATTTCATTTCTAAAGGTATGTTCACTCTTATCGAAGGCAATATATAGCTGGATGGGATTGTAATTATTTATATAGCTCTTGAGGCTCCTTATGGTCCCATAGATTCCCCCCGTATGAATTCCCGATTTGGTCTTACTATAGGAATGAACATAATAATTCCTATGTATTAAATTTGTACCGTCGATTATTAATATGATGTTGTCCTTATTCCCTGGTCCTTCCATTGATATTACCACCTTCGATATCTGATTCCATTTGAGTAAT
>JAAYRM010000226.1 GCA_012518745.1 Tissierellia bacterium | reverse complement strand
GGCTACCTATGTCAGCCCATTTATCGGGAGGTTGGATGATATAAGTAGCGAGGGGATTTGCATAGTAGAGGATATTGCTCAAATATTTAGGATGTATGAAATACGAACGGAAATAATTGCGGCAAGCATCAGGCATCCTATCCATGTAATTCAAGCTGCTAAGGCGGGTGCCCATATAGCTACAATACCCTATGGGGTATTCCAACAGATGTTAGATCATCCCCTGACGGATTCGGGTATCCAAAGATTTTTGAAGGATTGGGAGGGGGCCTTTTCAGAAGGGGAAGGATAACTCCCTCCCCTCTTCACAATTTATAACTAGAAATTTCATATAGCGATTAGTGGCTATAAGGAGGGATTTTGATGGATAGAAATTTGGCCCTAAACCTAGTGAGGGTGACTGAAACCGCTGCATTGCAAAGTGCGCAGCACCTTGGCAGGGGGGACAAGGAGTTAGCGGACCAGGCGGCCGTAGACGGTATGCGTAAGATGTTCGATACCATAAATATAGATGGTGTGGTGGTTATTGGAGAAGGGGAAATGGACGAGGCTCCCATGCTCTATATTGGGGAGCAGATAGGGAAGGCAACGGAGGATTCATTGGAATTGGATATAGCAGTCGATCCATTAGACGGTACCACTGCTGTGGCTAAGGGGCTATCCAATGCCATATCAGTAGTAGCGGTAGGGCCAAGGGGTTCACTCTTGCACTCACCCGATATATATATGAACAAGATAGCTACAGGGCCGAAAGGCGTGGGGAAGGTAAGGTTAGACCTACCCATAGAGGAAAACTTAAAAAAACTATCCCAGGCATTGAACAAGGATATATCGGATATAACGGTAACGATGCTGGATAGGCCTCGACATGATGAGTTAATTCAAAGGGTAAGGGAAATTGGGGCTAGAATTAAACTATTTCAAGATGGAGATGTGGCAGCGGCAATGGCAACCTGTTTTGAGGATTCTGGTGTAGATATAATGGTGGGGATAGGGGGAGCCCCAGAGGGAGTCTTGGCCGCAGCCGCATTGAAATGCATGGGGGGAGAATTTCAAGGTAGGCTCCATCCTGTAAATGAGGAAGAACGAGAAAGATGTAGGAATATGGGGATTCATGATATAGACAAGGTATTCTCCATAGAGGATTTAGCTAAGGGCAATGAGGTAATGTTTTCCGCCACTGGGGTCTCCAATGGTGAGCTTCTAAAGGGCGTTGTATATCGTGGAAATAAAACCGCAAAAACATACTCCGTAGTGATGAGAGCGGAAACGGGAACCGTTAGATTTGTAGACGCCATTCATAGATTGGATAAAAAACCGGAATATGCGAAATAATATTATCGATTTCATTTCTGAGGAAACATTTCACATTATATAAGGGATATAATTTAATAGATATATGATCACTAGATATATGATCGCTGAAACCTCATTCTTTAAATAAAGGGTTTCAGCGGCAGTGGTCTTAAGATTATGGAGGTGCAGTTTTGGATCTGAGTATTTTACGTGATAAAAAGGTAGCTGACCTTCGGGTTATAGCTAAAGCTATGGGTATAAAGGGCATTACCAGGTATAGAAAGAACGAACTGATAGATTTAATAGAAAAGGCTGGATTAGAAGAGGAGGAGGTGGAAGAGATAGATATCGAGGATATAAATATGGAACAATTGCCGGATAAGGTAGCCGAGGAATTGGAGCAGATGGATAATATAAATAGCGCAGAGGGAATATTGGATGTTCACCAGGAAGGATATGGGTTCTTAAGATGTGATAACTACCTATCCGGGGACAACGATATATATGTATCACCCGCCCAGATAAGGCGGTTCAGGCTGAAGACCGGAGATAAGGTATTTGGAATCACTCGGCCCGCCAAATCTGGAGAGAAGTACAAGGCCCTCCTATATGTAAAGAATGTAAACGGTTTAAGTCCCGAAACCAGCATAAAAAGACCTGATTTCGATAGTCTGACTCCCATCTATCCAAGGGAGAGGATGTCCCTAGAGACCATTTCCACCGACCTTTCTACTAGGATCATAGACCTTATAGCCCCCATAGGAAAGGGACAGAGGGGTATGATCGTGTCCCCGCCAAAGGCAGGCAAGACTACGCTTCTTAAGAAGATTGCCAATGCTATTTCTAGAAATCATCCAGATATAGAGATAATAGTACTTTTAATAGATGAAAGACCTGAAGAAGTAACGGATATGAAGAGATCCGTCAAGGGTGATGTAGTGGCTTCTACCTTCGATGAACTGCCTTCACACCATACCAAGGTGGCCGAAATAGTCCTTGAACGTGCAAGGAGATTGGTGGAGCATGGGAAGGACGTGGTGGTATTATTGGATAGCATCACTCGATTGGCCCGGGCCTATAATTTAACCATCCCAGTTACGGGCAGAACCCTATCTGGGGGACTAGATCCTGGGGCATTGCATAAGCCCAAGAGATTTTACGGGGCGGCGCGGAATATGGAAGAGGGTGGTAGCTTGACCATATTAGCTACTGCATTGGTGGATACAGGCAGTAGGATGGATGATGTTATATTTGAGGAATTTAAGGGAACGGGTAATATGGAGATACATCTGGATAGGGGATTATCTGAGAAAAGGATATTCCCGGCATTGGATATAAACAAATCGGGAACGAGAAAGGAAGAGCTATTGCTATCACAGAAGGAATTGGATACCATCTGGTCCATCAGACGAGCCCTAGGAAATACTCCTATTCAGGAGGTAACAGAGTTATTGATAAACAATCTATTGAAGAGCAAGACCAACAAGGTATTTATAGACGAGATGTCAAAAAAGACCTGGGTATAGTTGAAAAGGCCATAGGCTTATGCTATAATAAATAAGTCAAATTGCATAAAAGGAAATTTTTATATACTTGTAACGGAGAGAGGTGAAAGCAATGAAGAAAGGAATTCATCCGGAATACTATGAAGCTACGGTACGTTGCGCATGTGGGAATACATTTAAATCTGGTTCCACGAAAGAGGAATTGAGGGTAGAGATCTGTTCGGAATGTCACCCATTTTATACAGGGCAACAGAGATTCACCGAACGTGGTGGACGTGTTGAAAAATTCAAGAAGAAATATGGTATGGATTAATTTCTGTATAAACCAGGTTAGTTGCTCAAGCATCTAACCTTTATTTTTATTCCAATGTCAAATCAAAAGGTGTTGATAATATGAAGATCAAGGAAGTGAATAGGGTTCCAAGACATATGACCACCATTGGAGGTCAGGCGTTGATAGAGGGTATATTGATGAGGGGACCTAGGGATATAGCCATAGCTATAAGGAAGCCTGATGATGAGATAGTATTGACGAAGAGTAGGCTGAATACCTTGGGTACGAGGTATAGATTCTTCGCATTGCCCATCATACGAGGCGTAGTGGGACTGATAGAGTCTATGGCATTTGGAATGAAGGCATTGATGTATTCTGCGGAACATTTCGAGGAGGGGATGGAGGAACCTCAGAAGGAAACCCTGTTTCGAAAGGTGTTCAAGGATAGATCGGAGGATGTTGAAATGGCCCTAACATTGCTACTTGCATTAGCCATGACCATAGCCTTCTTCATCCTATTACCCAGTTTTTTGACCAATTTACTAAGGGATAGAATAGGGACACCATTCATATTGAATATTGTAGAGGGGCTTATCCGTATCACTATATTCTTCATCTATATAGTGCTGGTATCCAAGATGGAGGAGATAGGCAGGGTATTTGAGTACCATGGGGCAGAGCATAAGACTATTCATTGTTATGAGAATGGCGAGGAATTGACCATAGATAATGTAAGGAAACATCCCATACTCCACCCCAGATGTGGTACTAGTTTTCTATTTATGGTAATGATAGTCAGTATATTGGTGCTATCCTTCTTTGGCTGGCCTAATCCCATGCAGAGGCTATTGATAAGGCTCGTGATGCTCCCTGTAATTGCCGGAATATCATATGAAATCAACAGGCTAATAGGCAAGAGTAATTCTCAGCTATCCTATATATTATCCTATCCCGGTTTGCTAATCCAGAAGATGGCAACGGTAAAGGAACCCGATGATGGGCAGATAGAGGTGGCTATTGAGGCGTTGAACGGCGTACTGACTGGAGACGGGAGCGATGATCTGTGGAGATAAATCATCTACTCAAGAGGGGCGCCGATATGATAGGGGATAGGGAATATGGAAATCCGGTTTTGGAGGCCACTATGGTATTGGAGAAGCTTCTAGATGTGGATAAGGTATATATATATACCCATGGCAAGGAGACGGTATCAGGGGATATCGCGGATAAGTTTATGACGATTATGGAAAAAAGGGCCGAAGGCTACCCCATTCAATATATAATAGGTAAGAAGGAATTTATGGGTTTGGATTTCCATGTTCGGGAAGGGGTGCTAATTCCCCGAAACGATACCGAAATACTAGTGGAGTATATTCTTGAATACATGGACGAAAGGCATGGAAATGAAACCATAGATATATTGGAACTGGGAATAGGTAGTGGTGCTATATCCCTATCCATAGCCCATTATAATAGAAGGGTTAGGATCCATGGGGTAGATCTCCATAGCATTCCCTTGGAGGTTGCGGAGGAGAATAAAGCCAGGCTATCCCTAGATAACGTCAGCTTCCATCAGGGGGATCTATTTCAGGGGATAGAGGGCTTAGAGATGGATGGAAGGTTCCATATAATAGTCTCAAACCCTCCTTATATACCCAGCGATGATATGGGTACCCTTCAAGAAGAGATTAGGGAATACGAACCCACGGATGCATTGGATGGGGGAGGAGATGGTCTGGATTTCTATAGGCGCATAATCCCTCAGAGCCGAGATTATCTGATCGAGGAAGGATTATTGATATTTGAAATGGGGTATGATCAGGGCGAGGAGATAGAACGCATGATGATGGATGAGGGATTCAAGGATATAGGGATTCTAAGGGATCTGCAGGGATTGGACAGGGTGATTTACGGAACCATGGGATAAAGGGGTAGATTATGTGAACGTTTTAATAGATTTATTTATTACCTTCTTTACAATAGGAGCGTTTAGCTTCGGAGGGGGATATGCAATGCTCCCCTTAATGAAGAGGGAGATAATAGAAATCCATAATTGGTTAACAAATGCCGAATTTATAGATATATTGGCCATATCGGAGGTTACACCGGGGCCCATAGCGATAAATACCGCCACATTTTTGGGCTATAGGATATCCGGCCTAGTCGGTTCAATAGTTGCAACTATTGGAGTTGTCCTACCATCCTTTATAATAATGGGTACCATAGTCTACTTTCTATTTAAGTTTGAGGACTCCCCATACCTGGATTGGTTTTTTATCGGTATCAGGCCCATAGTGCTAGGGTTGATCGGGGCAGCTAGCATAAGCATTGCGATGGATTCATTCATAGATATAAAGTCCATATTGATTGCTATAGTCCTCTTTTATCTAGTTAGTTTTAGGAAGACACACCCCATACTTGCAATTATATTGGCCGGGGTAGCGGGTACTATACTCTATTAAGGTGGGTGGGATATGTTATTCGAGATGTTTATGACTTTTGTTAAGGTGGGGGCCTTTACCATAGGCGGTGGCTATGCCATGTTGCCCATCATTCAAGAGGAAGTAGTTGATAGAAAGAATTGGGTTAACGAGGATGATTTCCTGGATGCTATTGCTATATCTCAGGGTTCGCCAGGACCCATTGCAGTCAATATCAGCATATATATAGGCTATAAATTGGAGGGAATTAAAGGGGCAATAATATGCACATTGGGCACCGTGCTACCCTCTTTTCTGATAATATTTATAATTGCTGTTGCATTTTTTCAATATAGAACCCATACCATAATTGAAAGGGTATTCCTAGGGGTAAGGCCTGCGGTGGTTGCATTGATAGCATCTGCTGTATATAAGCTAGCTAAGGCAGCTAAATTCAACAATCTTAGATTACTTATATCCTTTTTAACCGTTATTGCTATCGTGTTTTTGAAGGTCAACCCCATCTATCTGATCCTGATCGGTGGAGCAGGTTCCATAGCATATTATAAGAATAAGGAGAAGGGGCAATAATTCCTTCAAAGGTTAGAGCCTTGTTATCATGACTTAGAGGCATTGGATTTTTTGATAGCATTCATGATATAATATAGATGGTATATGGAATAATATTTTTTATATTAATTAGGATATATGAGCAATTGGAAGGGAGGTAGGAATTATGTTAAATAAATTATCCTTTATAGAGAATAAATATAGGGAATTGAGTGAGAAGATAATCGATCCGGAAATTATAAATAATATAGAGGAATGGCAGAAACTCGTCAAGGAACATGCGGAAATAGAGCCCATAGTAATGAAGTATAGGGAATACGATAAGGCCCAGGCCACATTGGAAGAGGATAGGGAAATGATGAAGGAAGATATGGACGACGAGATGATGGAATTGCTGAGGGAAGAGGTAGCCCACTATGAGGAGAAGATTACAAGGCTAGAAGATGAGCTGAGGCTACTCCTCATACCGAAGGATCCAAATGATCATAAAAACGTAATCGTTGAGATAAGAGCAGGAGCTGGTGGAGATGAGGCGGGCCTATTCGCGGGAGATCTATTTAGAATGTATAGCAGGTATGCAGAAAGGCAGGGTTGGGGTGTTGAGATAATGAGCACCAGCGGCCAGGGGATAGGCGGGTTCAAGGAAGCTATCTTCATGATAAAAGGTAATGGGGCTTATAGTAGGTTGAAATATGAATCGGGGGTTCATAGGGTTCAAAGGGTTCCAACCACTGAATCCAGCGGAAGAATTCATACATCAACATCCACGGTGGCCGTATTGCCAGAAGCGGAGGATATAGATATCGAGGTCAACCCAAACGATATACAGATGGATGTATTCCGTTCATCGGGAAATGGTGGGCAAAGTGTCAATACTACCGATTCAGCTGTAAGACTAACCCATATACCTACGGGATTGGTGGTATCTTGTCAAGATGAAAGATCCCAGCATAAGAACAGGGATAAGGCCATGAGGATTTTAAAGACTAGATTATATGATCAGATGCTATCGGATCAACATAATGAAATAGCTGAAGAAAGAAGGAGTCAAGTGGGTTCCGGAGATAGAAGTGAAAGGATTAGAACCTATAATTTCCCTCAGGGTAGGATAACGGATCATAGGATCAATGTAACAGTGCACCAATTGGAAGCATTTTTAGATGGGGAAATAGATGAAATGGTAGATAGATTGATTACATCGGATCAGGCGGAAAAGTTAAAACGAGTAGGATAATATGGAAGAAGCAAAAGAGGACGATTAACCCAATGGGTTAGCCGTCCTATTTTTATCTGGTGGAGAGTAATCAAAAATACAACACTATCCCCACCACAAACCCCAACACCACACCTATCGATGATGTTTTACCCCCATCGAGACTTTTCGCGCCGGGTATTATTTCATCACAGATTATATACAGCATGGTACCACCGGCGAAGGATAGACATAGTGCGATGAGGAGGGTCGAGAACATCCCCATATATGCCCCTATAAAGGCACCCACTCCGGTAGGGGCACCTGCTAATATGGTATATAGGATGACCTTCGAAGGCCCCATCCTGTTGGCCCGCAGAGGTATGGCTATGGATAGCCCCTCCGGTATATTATGCAATAGCATGGCTAGGGCAAGGACCGGACCGAGATTGGAATCGGTTAGGAAGCTAGACCCTAGGGCTAGTCCTTCGGGGAGATTATGTACCGCTATACTAATTCCCAATAATAGTCCAGCCTTCATATAGGGATTATCCACCATCTTTCCTATTCCCTTCTCTATCGTTATTACCAATAGTATGCCTAGAACTATGCCACCAATTGCAATGGGCAACCCCCCCAACATAAAGGATTCCGGAAGAAGATGGAATGTCACTATGAATAGCATAAATCCCCCGGTCAATCCCAGTAGGAAGCTCAGGGTTCTATCCGTATTTCTTATGAATAGGGATATTAATCCCCCCAATCCTGTGCCAACTACTCCCACTATAAAGCCATATAATGTTATGGTATAGATATCTTTCATTATTTCACCCTCTTTACTCTATTGATATTCCAGAAAATAGATAATAAGAACAAGACTTTTATCTAGACCAGCTATCATCATGGTTTGATCGCATTGCATAAAAAACCTGTAATCTTTTTGTAACAAATTAGCCTAAAAGGTTTGTAGAATGGTTAGAAAGATGCTACAATATATAATTAAGAAGGATAAGCACACTATATAATTTTAAAGGGAGAGGATGGGGTGTGGAAAAGGAATCAATAGGGGAGAAAGCGAGAGACGTATTAAAGGATCATAT
>JAAYRM010000032.1 GCA_012518745.1 Tissierellia bacterium | reverse complement strand
CTATCTGTCTATATAGGGGGACCGCTAAGGCAACCGTTGCCGGTGCTATAAAGAAGGATATTATCATTCCACCCCTATTATATACATCATAATCTATATCGAAGTATAGTAAAAATCCTATTATGAGTCCAATCGCTACGATCAATGGGTTCAATATGGATATCCTGGTTTTTCTATTGATATATACGCCTATTTCAAAGGCTATAATGGATATTAACAATCCGAATAGAGGTGTATCCAAATACTTCATTCTTCTCTCCCCCTACTAATCTTCCTTAGGCCTTGAATGGTCATGGCCGTTGATAGTATAGCTAATACTGTGGATATTATTATGATCATCAGAATCGGTAGCCATTCCTTCCTGATGATATGTAACTGGGATATAATCCCTACCCCCGCTGGTACAAACAAGAACAATAGATGATCTAGTAGAACCTTACTCACATCTTCAACCATCCTCAATTCTACAACCCCCATAAGCAACAGAAAGAGGAGCAGTACCATCCCTGATACTGCCCCAGGTATGGGAATTACAATCATCCCCTCTAATATATTCCCAATGAATAGGATTCCCAATATAATACCTAGTTGTTTTAATTTCTCCATAAAATCCCCTCTAATCGCCCGTTATAATGTCTTCAGTCTAATACCATTTTCGATGAATTCGATCCTGCCTTCCTTCAGCAATCTGCCAACCGCCTTTTTAAATGCCGATTTACTCATGCTCAATTCCTTCCGGATAACCTCCGGAGGACTATAATCGTTTAAGTATAGGGTTCCACCACCCCTTCTAGCTTTATCTATGATCCTGCCTATATCCCTATCAATTTCCCTATGGGCCATATCCCTGAGGCTTAAATCCAATTTCCCATCTTCCTTCACATTGGTTATCCTCACATCTACCTCATCCCCGATTACATGGACCCCGACCAATTCCCTTCTAGGAATTAGGCCCTCGTATCTATTATCCACTGCCACAAATGCACCAAATTCATCGTTTATGCTATATATAATGCCCTTAGCCCAATCGTTCTCTTTATATGGAGAATCGCTGACAAGAAAATCCCTAACCTTCATGGTTCCACATAACCTCTGGCTTTTATCTATATAGAGACCTATGAGGTATTCCCTACCCCTTTCTAACTTCTGGGTCTGTTCTTTAAATGGAAGAAAGAGATCCTTCTCCAATCCCCAATCCAAGAAGGCACCTATTCTAGTGGTATCCACCACCCTTAACATCCCCACCTCCCCCAAGGCTATCCTTGGGCTCTTCGTCGTGGAAATCATCCTATTCTGGGAATCCTTATATACAAATACCTCCAGTATATCGCCCGGGCTAATATCCTTCGGCACCTCCTTTTTAGGCAATAGTATATCCTCGTCCGTCTTCGATTCCTCTGTATTTAAAAATGCTCCGATGGAAGTAATCCTCTTTACCATCAGCTTCTGAATCTTACCAAGTTCTATCATAGATACACCTCTTCATAATATTGGTCGCATCTAGAATCTTATCATATTTATTATATAATTGGCC
This sequence comes from Tissierellia bacterium, assembly GCA_012518745.1. GTDB lineage: Bacteria > Bacillota > Clostridia > Tissierellales > Tepidimicrobiaceae > DUNJ01. Next base: position 3,688 of record JAAYRM010000032.1, on the reverse strand, counting down.
AATATTATTTATACTTGGTCAAAACATCCAATTAAAACTTGTCATAATATATGGATTCCTCCAGTATTCCTTTATCCTTCAGCACCTCTATTACGGTATCTATCATCCCCGGGCTTCCACATAGATAGGCCTCCTTGTCCTCCGGCGATTTTATATGCTTATCCAGGGCCACATTGACTCTACCCCTCTCTCCAGTCCAATCATGTTCATCCAATACCCTAGAGAGGGTTGGTATGAATTGAAAATCATATAGCTCCTCCTCCAGCGCCTCTATCTCATCCAATAGGAATAGATCTTCCGGGGTCCGTGCACCGAAATAGAACCTAGCCTTCCTCCTTATATCGTTATCCCTCATATAGTATAGTATGGATAGTATTGGCGCAAATCCAGTCCCTACCGCTACCATTACCATATCATTATCATATGTATCTTGATACTGGAAGTCACCATAGGGTCCATTTATATCCACCGTATCCCCTTCGCTGAGGAACTTATGAACATAGGTTGTAGCCTTGCCTCCAACATACCCTATGATCAGATCTATATAGCTCTTATCGGAGGGTGGAGAAGCTATCGAATATGCCCTATATACCTCCTCATCATTGCCTTCGTATATGGGAGCTTTCAATTGCACATATTGCCCAGGTTTAAAATCTATCTCCTCCCCATCCTTGAACCTCAATCTCAATCGCTTTATTCTTGGGGTTAGATCCTCAATGGTTTCGATTGTTACCTGATATTCCCTTACATTGAATAATTCCTCTGGAATCTCTATCCTCATATCCTCTTTTACCTTGCATTGACATGAAATCCTTACATTATCTTCAATCTCTTCCCCTGTAAGCCAGGGCAATTCCGTGGACAGGACGGGCCCTCCACCCTCTAAGATCTTCACCTTGCAATAGCCACAGGTGCCCTTGCCGCCACAGGCAGAGGGTATGAAGATCTGTTGGCTGATCAACGAGGATAGCAGGCTGTCTCCCCCCTCCACTATATACTCCTTATCATCATTAATCGTTATCTGCAATTCCCCATAATTCCCTATGGTCCTATCGGCTAGGGTCAATAGCAACGCCAATAGCCCGGTAAAGGTCGTCACGGTTATAGTTGTAATAAATATAGTCCCCATATCCTTCCTCCTATTGAATCTGTACTATGCCTGAAAACCCGATAAATGCTAAGGCCATCAGCCCTGTTATTATCAAGGTTATCCCGGGGCCTTCTAAACCCCTTGGCAATTTGGTTCTCTTTATCTTCTGCCTAGCCCCGGCCATTGCCACTATTGCTAGGGTCCAACCAATTCCAGATCCTACCCCAAACCCTAAAGACTGTAGAAAGGTATATTCTCTAATTACCATGAATAACGAAACACCCAATATTGCACAATTTACCGTTATCAACGGTAGAAATATGCCAAGGGCATAGTATAGATTTGGAAAATATCTCTCTACCACCATCTCCAACAACTGCACAAAGGCAGCTATGCTGATGATGAATACTATGAACCGTAGATACTCCAAGTTGAGGGGTACTAGGATGCTATGGTATAGAATATAGTTCAAGATGGTTGTAAAGGTTAGGACAAAGGTTACTGCCTGACCTAGACCTAGCGATGTGGGTATCTCCTTGGATACCCCTATAAAGGAACACATACCTAGGAAATAGCTAAATATCATATTATTTGTAAATATAGCGGCAAAGAATATAATAAACGGATTAAGTTCTATCATTGATTAGTGGCACCCCCCTCTTCCCCTTCCTTTTCCGACACGCTTCTAGCCCACCATACTATGACTCCCAGTATAAAAAATGCTGCCGGTGGCATCACCATTATGGTCCAATTGGTCCACCAACTGCCCAGTACCTGGTATCCGAATACGGTCCCAAACCCCAATAGCTCCCTGACAAAGGATATTATAAGTAGTATTATGGTATATCCCAACCCTGAGGCTATGCCGTCTAGAAAGGAGCTTATAGGTGGGTTATTCTGCGCATATCCCTCGCATCTGCCCATTATTATACAATTGGTTATAATAAGCCCCACATAGGGTCCTAATGCCCTACTCATCTCCGGATAATAAGCCTTAAGAAATATATCCACCATGATTACATAGACGGATATTATAAGGACCTGAACCATCATCCTGATATGCTTTGGGGTGAGCCTCCTTATGAGGGATATTGTCAATTCCGAAAAGGCGGTGACAAATATCAACCCCAGTCCCATTATCAGGGAATTGAGCATTAAATTGGTTACAGCTAATGCGGAACATATTCCAATAACCTGTTTGAATATTGGGTTATCGTCCCATATTCCCATCTTAAATATCTTTTTTGGGCTATCCCCGACCATATGTCTATTCCCCCTTCCTATTGCTTATAAATTCATGGATATCATCGTTGAGTAATTTGCTTATGGAATTGGATGTCTGAGTCGCACCGGCTATCGTATCCACATTGCCATCGGGCGCAGGCCTATATATTATATACTTGCCATCCATTGCAGCATCCAACTCTAGTCCCCTGAACTGCTCTTTGAACCATTGTTCCGATATCCTCCCCCCTAAACCTGGGGTCTCACTATGGGATGTAAAGTCTATACCCAGCAGTTCGCTATAATCTCCGGATACAGCTGCATATCCTTGCACCGTTCCCCAGAGTGCCGTTCCACTTATGGGAAAGGCATATCCTTCTATCCCATCTCCCTCCCCTATGTAATAGATGGTTTCATCCCCTACCTGCTCTTCCTTCACATATCTATTGAACATCTCCTCTATATCCTTGGGTTCATCGGATGGGATATCCTTATCGAATACGTAGAGCAATGTTTTCCATAGTTCTACCTCTTCATTATATGCAATTGCCTCGGTAGTTGTATGGTTTAGGTAGGCCAAAACCAATGTGAAGGCCACCGTAATTATGATCATAAATATTATTGGATAGCCAAAGGATTTATTCATGCTACCACCTCTTCCTCTGCCTCTTTCCTCATCCTCTTATAATAGTTTACTCCCTCATCGATTATGGGAGCAAAGGTATTGCCAATCAGTATGGCGAACATCATCCCCCCGGCAAACAATGCATACCCACGGATTATCACGGTTACTGCGCCTATTAGGATCCCGTAGATCCACTTCCCTTCCTTGGTCCTAGGCGAGGATATAGGATCCGTTGCCATGAACACCATTCCAAATAAAAACCCACCGGATAGTATACCAAATATGGGGTTTGGAATCTGTGGATTCCCAAGTAGATATAGTGCACCGCCCAGACCGGTAAAGCCTATCAACACCCCGGCCATGGTCTGCCAGGCGGCTACCTTCTTATATAATAGATATATACCCGCCAATACTATCAAGATGGCGCTAGTTTCCCCTAATGAGCCGGATACATTTCCAATTAATAGCTTTATGGAAGACACCATCTCCCCTGTATCCCGAAACATCAACATAGGGGTAGCCTGAGATACCGAATCGATATTTTCAGTTATATATGTAGCAAAACCTCCGGGAAAACCCGTTGCAACCTCAGACCATTGAATCGTTAGGGGCTCGGGAAAGTTTACATATACAAATGCCCTTGCCACCAATGCAGGGTTGAATAGATTGCGTCCAAATCCCCCAAATACCTCTTTGCCGAAGAATACTCCAAATATAATTCCTATAATCGCCATCCATATCGGCGTCCG
>JAAYRM010000225.1 GCA_012518745.1 Tissierellia bacterium | reverse complement strand
GGCCGATATTCCCGAAGAGGAACGTAATCAGATAATGGATAATGCCATCAAAAATCAACCAGCCGCTGAGTAGGTGTTATTAGAATATTTTAAAGGAGAATTAGGATGAGTTTTGAATGGATAATCAACATAGTTTCCAATAACTGGCAAATGTTTCTGCGAGGGGCAGGCATGACGCTCTATATATCCATCATAGGTACGATCTTGGGATTTATCATAGGTTTATTGGTAGGGGTTGTTCGTACCATTCCAACACCAGAAGTTGGGATTAAAAAAATTATATTAAAGGCCACGAATATTATTCTTTCAATATATATAGAGGTATTTCGTGGGACCCCTATGATAGTGCAAGCCATGGTAATCTATTATGGTTCGGCATTGGCTTTTGGTGTTGATATGGATCGCTTAACTGCTGCCCTATTTATAGTATCCGTGAACACGGGGGCCTATATGTCGGAAATTGTGCGTGGGGGCATAGTCTCTATAGATAAGGGGCAATTTGAAGCGGCTCATGCTATAGGGATGAACCATATACAGACCATGAGAAATATCATATTGCCCCAGGTTATCCGAAATATCTTGCCTGCCACGGGAAATGAATTTGTAATCAATATAAAGGATACATCGGTATTGAATGTGATCTCGGTAACTGAATTATATTTTCAAACGAAATCGGTCTCGGGCAATAATTTCAGATATTTTGAATCGTTTTTTGTAGCATGTGTCCTCTACTTTATAATGACCTTTACAGTGACCAGAATTTTACGTTATTTGGAAAGGCGTTTAGATGGATCTGAAAATTATATACTCTATGCCAATCAAATGCAGGTGGAAACACCTGAGGATATAGCACGAAAAAAAGAATATAGCGATTTAGGGCAATATTAGAGGGGAGGGTGACTATGGAAAAGGTAATAGAGATACAGCATCTTAGGAAATCCTTTGGCTCCAATGAGGTATTGAAAGATATAGATTTCTCTGTAAGCAAGGGGGAAGTAGTCTGTATCATTGGATCATCGGGTTCGGGAAAGTCAACTCTTCTTCGTTGTATAAATCTCCTAGAGAAACCATGCGGTGGACGGATAATTTATAATGGAGAGAATATTTTAGATGATAATCACAATATAAACGAGTATAGAGCTAAATTGGGGATGGTGTTTCAACAGTTCAACCTATTCAATAATCATAATGTTTTAAAAAACTGCATCATTGGACAGAGGACTGTGTTGAAGCGTTCTCAGGAAGAGGCGGAAGAAATAGCCATGAAATATCTAGATGTAGTGGATATGGAGCAGTATATTAACGCCAAACCAAGACAATTATCTGGTGGACAAAAGCAGAGGGTGGCAATTGCCAGGGCTCTTTCTATGGAACCGGATGTAATGTTGTTTGATGAACCTACATCGGCATTGGATCCGGAGATGGTGGGGGAAGTGCTCCAGGTTATGAAGGGCTTAGCAGAGACGGGTCTTACCATGCTAGTGGTAACCCATGAGATGCAATTTGCTAGGGAAGTAGCCGATCGGGTGGTATTTATGGATGGTGGTATTATCGCCGAGGAAGGATGCCCGGAGCAGATATTCAACAACCCCAAAGAGGATAGGACAAAAGAATTCTTAAGGCGTATATTGAATACGGTATAGATGGCCCATAATGGGTCATCTTATTTTTTTATTACATATAACTGTGATATAATTAAGCTTATGATGAAATCATAGTAGGTGAAATTAGTAGAAAGGTATGGCCATATATGAATATATTGAGAAGAACAGCCGGTAAAACATTATATGGGATTGCAAAATTGATTTCCATATTATTAGGTGGATTAATAGTGGTGATTGAAACCATAGTGACATTCGTTATAGGCGTAGCGAGGACCTTTGCTATCCTCATAGGTATGGGCGGTTGCTTATTTCTGTTTCTATTAGCTGGGCCTTTTGGAATGTTCCTACTATTAAATCCGGTTACATTGTTATTAATATTATTCTTTATCATATTTCCAATCCTGGGGACTAAATTCATATCCTACTTGAAGTATATAAGATATGCTATAACGGAATATCTATTTGATAGGGCCAATTACCTTATAGATGGGGCAAGCTATCAATTTCAATCCTTCAGTGAATATGGTGATAGGTATAGAAAAATGGAGGAAGAAAAATGGCGGGCGGAGCAGGAACGGCGTCGAGCCCAACAACAGAGAGAGTGGGAGGAAAGGTTCAGACAATGGTATGAGTATCAGAATTCACAGCGAAGGTCTGGTGGATATGGGGGTCAGGGTGGGTACTATTGGCAGGGTCAAAATGCGGGTTACGGTGGCCAACAGGGCTATGCAGACCCAACCAGTGAGTTCAAACAAAAATACAAGAGAAGCTGTGATCTACTAGGAGTTGGATATGATGCGGATAAATATGAAATCAAACTAGCATATAGGCAAAAGGCTAAGAAATATCATCCAGATTTAAATAAATCCCCAGATGC
>JAAYRM010000224.1 GCA_012518745.1 Tissierellia bacterium | reverse complement strand
TATCGGATCAGGAGCTGCAATCCAAGACCATGGAATTTAAGGATAGATTGAATAATGGCGAGAGCATAGATGATATATTGGTGGAGGCATATGCAGTGGTTAGGGAGGCCTCCTCTCGGGTTCTGGGGATGAAGCATTTTAGGGTACAGCTGCAGGGTGGAATAATACTACACCAGGGCAGGATAGCGGAGATGAAGACCGGGGAGGGAAAGACCTTGGTGGCAACCCTGCCGGCCTATTTAAATGGGCTAACCGGCAAGGGTGTTCATATAGTTACCGTAAACGACTACCTGGCCAAGAGGGATAAGGAATGGATGGGTAAGATATATGAATTTCTTGGGCTTACCGTAGGCTGCATCGTCCATGGGATGGATAATGCAGAGAGGAGGGAGGCCTATAACTGCGATATAATCTATGGAACCAATAATGAATTCGGTTTCGATTACTTAAGGGATAATATGGTGGTATATAAGGATGAAATGGTTCAACGGGAACTCCACTATGCCATAGTGGATGAGGTGGACAGTATATTGATAGATGAGGCCAGAACCCCCCTTATAATATCGGGAAGGGGAGAGGAATCCACCCAGCTATATCAGAAGGCGGATTCATTTGTAAGGGGTTTGGCCGGCAGGGTTATAGATCCGGAGGAGAAGAGCCTGGATCCATTCGACAGGGAGATAGTGGAGGAGAAGGTGGATTTCCTCATAGATGAAAAGGGGAGGAGCTGCAACCTCACGGAAAAGGGAACGGCCAAGGCAGAAGCCTACTTCGGATTGGAAAACCTGGCGGATATGGATAATATGGAGTTACCACACCATATAAACCAGGCGTTGAAGGCTAGGAATATAATGAAGAGGGATATAGATTATGTGGTTAAGGATGGGAATGTAATAATAGTGGATGAGTTCACCGGAAGGCTTATGCAGGGCAGGAGGTATAGCGATGGACTGCATCAGGCGATAGAGGCCAAGGAGGGGCTCAATGTGAAGAGCGAATCCAAGACATTGGCAACCATTACCTTCCAAAACTACTTTAGGATGTATGAGAAGCTTGCGGGGATGACGGGAACAGCCAAGACCGAGGAATCGGAGTTTGTGGAGATATATGGAATGGATGTAATAGAGATTCCTACCAATATGCCCGTCATAAGGGAGGATTATCCCGATAGCATCTATAAGGATGAGGAGGCCAAGTTTAAGGCCATAGTGAAGGAGATAGAGGAGAAGCATAGGAAGGGGCAGCCGGTATTGGTGGGAACCATATCCATAGAGAAATCGGAGCTCTTGAGTACCATACTTAGAAGGCGAGGAATACCACATGAGGTATTGAATGCCAAGCATCATGAGAGGGAAGCTGAGATAGTAGCCCAGGCGGGAAGGCTGAGATCTATAACCATAGCCACCAATATGGCCGGAAGGGGTACCGATATAGTATTGGGCGGTAATCCGGAATATATGGCCAAGTTGGAGCTGAAGAAGAACGGCTATGATGACGATATAATAGCCCTTGCGGATAGCTTTGAGGATACGGATGACGAGGAGCTTCTTGAGGTAAGGGATGAGTACAATAGGCTAAAGGAAAGCTATGAGAAATCGACCAAGGACGATGCGGAAAAGGTTATAAAGGCCGGCGGACTCCATATAATAGGTACGGAAAGGCATGAATCCAGGAGGATAGATAATCAGCTCAGGGGTCGGTCTGGACGACAGGGGGATCCTGGTTCATCTAGGTTCTTCATATCCTTGCAGGATGATCTTATGCGATTATTCGGTGGGGAGAGGATGCAGGGGATAGTCGAGACCCTCAATATGCCCGATGATGAGCCATTGGAGCATAAGCTATTGACCCGCTCCATCGAAAATGCTCAGAGGAAGGTCGAGGGGAATAACTTCGCCATAAGGAAGCATGTACTCCAATACGATGATGTTATGAACAAGCAACGAGAGGTCATCTATGAGGAAAGACGGAAGGTCCTAGCTGGAGAGGATCTCAAGGAGCATATATTAGGAATGCTTAGAAATGTAGTGGAGGCGGCCGTGGAGGTCTATACCAGACAGAGCAGGTATCCGGAGGAATGGGATTTTATAGGATTGGAGAACTATCTATCCAATATCTTCCCAACGGTGGAGGGAATGAAGATAGAGGATGTAGAATCCCTGGATAAGGATATACTAGCGGATAGGATATATGAAATGGGTAAGGAGCTATATCATCGCAAGGAGGAAGAGGTTGGTGCGGAGGCCTTTAGGGAGATAGAGAGGATAATCCTATTGCAGGTGGTGGATAGCAAGTGGATGGATCATATAGATGCGATGGATCAGCTCAGGCAGGGTATAGGTTTGAGGGCCTATGGGCAGGAAGATCCGGTTATGGCCTATCAGAATGAGGGATTCGATATGTTCGATGAGATGAATCATAATATACAGGAGGAGACCCTAAGGTATCTATACCATGTGCAGAAACCGGAGAGGATGGAGAGGAAGAGGGTGGCGAAACCCGTGGAGGCAGGGGATGAGCCACAGCAACCGGTGGTGAGGGGTAGGAAGATAGGTAGAAACGAGCCCTGCCCATGTGGAAGCGGTAAGAAATACAAGAGGTGTTGCGGTTCTAATAGATAGTTTGGAGGGATATTATGGAAGGGATACATGAATTGAGGGAGGAGACCGAGGGCATTAAGCATATGATCGAGGAATTGGGGGTGTCTCTTTGACATAGAAGGGCTGAGGGGAAGATTAGCTGAATTGGAAGAGAAGTCCTACGATCAGGATCTATGGCAGGATATAGATAGGGCGCAGAAGATAATGCAGGAGAGCAAGGCCTTAAAGGATCGGATTGATGAATATGAGGATCTGATGGATAGGGTTGAGGATCTTGAGGTATTGATAGAATTGGCCATGGAGGAAGGAGATTATAGTATATATCGGGAGATAAGGAGTAGTTTTGATAGGATAGCCAGGGATGGGGAAGAGTTTAAATTGGCGACCCTTCTAAAGGGTGATTATGATGAAAACAACGCTATATTTTCTATCCATTCCGGGGCGGGAGGCTTGGAAGCCCAGGATTGGGCGGAGATGCTCCTCAGGATGTATAGGCGATGGGCGGAGAGCAAGGGATTTGAGGTCACAATACTCAATATACTTGCGGATACCGAGGGGGGTATCAAATCCGTAACCATGCTCATCAGGGGATTCAACGCCTATGGATATCTAAAATCGGAGAAGGGAGTCCATAGGATGATCAGGATATCTCCCTTCGACTCATCGAATAAGAGGCATACATCCTTTGCTAGTATAGATGTATATCCGGAATTGGATGATGAGATAGATGTGGAGATAAACGAATCCGATCTGAGGATAGATACCTATAGGGCCAGCGGTGCCGGTGGACAGCATGTGAACACCACCGATTCAGCTATAAGGATAACCCATATACCAACGGGGATAATAGTTCAATGTCAGAATGAAAGGTCCCAGCATAGCAATAGGAATACGGCTATGAGGATGCTGAAGGCGAAGCTCATACAGCTTCAGGAGGAGGAGCAGAAGGAGAGGATAGAGGATCTACAGGGCAAATATAATCAGATAGCCTGGGGTTCTCAGATACGCTCCTACACATTCCACCCCTATAGCATGGTGAAGGACCATAGGACTGATGTGGAGGTAGGGGATGTAAATGGGGTAATGGATGGGAATTTAGACCTATTTATAATGGAATATCTAAAGCAAAGGGCTCTATAATAGGGCCTTTTTGCAACTACTAAAATATATTGAATAAAATCCTAGAAAGTGGTAGGAATTTTTGAATGGATGTAGAATACAAATATATAGGGCAATAAGATGAAATGTGAAAGGGGAAGCCAATGGACATAGTTAAAATCCTGTCGAGGGAATTCGATGTAAGACCATATCAGGTGGAAAATACAATAAAGCTAATAGATGAGGGGAATACCATACCGTTCATAGCTAGATATAGGAAGGAGCAGACCGGGGACCTAAAGGATACCATCCTGAGGGATCTTTTCGATAGATTAAATTATCTCAGAAACC
>JAAYRM010000223.1 GCA_012518745.1 Tissierellia bacterium | reverse complement strand
TTTACTACCTCATTCTGCTCGGGGTCAAATATCTCAATATAGTTATGATCATCCGCCTGTATATATTGAGGATGAAGAAGTACGATAAATAGAGCTATTGTCACAAGAATTTTTCTAACCATATCATCACCTTATCAATATCATATCCTTATATATTGCGAAAGATGACTAGAACAAATTGCTATATGGATAGTTATTTTTTGAAGTTTGTGGGAGTAAGAATTATGTATTGATTTTAAATCGGCCAATCCCGGGTATGATATCTATAGGCTTTGTGATAATTAAAGTTTTATATAGGGAGGTATGTACAATGAATAAAACCAAAATCGAAGCTAGTTTAAAGGGAAGTATGGGATTTGAAATGGATTTGAATGGGCATAATCTTATCATCGACGCTGCAGAGGAAATCGGCGGTGATGATCTAGGCCCTCGTCCTAAGCAACTCCTATTAGCAGGTTTGATTGGCTGCACCGGTATAGATGTGATGTCCATATTAAAGAAGATGCGAGTCGAGCTAGATGATCTTGAAATACATGTAGAGGCTGATAATACAGAAGAACACCCGAAGGTATATGAAAATATCCATCTAACCTATATTTTCAAAGGGAAGGATCTGCCACATGATAATATAGAAAAAGCAGTAACCCTCTCACAGGAAAGATACTGCGGGGTCACTGCAATGCTGGAGAAGGCCACGCCTATTACCTATGATATAGTTATTGAGGAGAATGGTGGGTAGAGCCTTCACCATTCCCTCCCCTAAATATTGATATCTGCAGTAGAATATAAAGCTGCCTTACCCCCAATTATCACCCTATCGCCTTGATATTTGCAATATAATGTTCCTCCTCTTTGGGAGGCCTGATATGCTACTATGCTATCCTTTCCCAGCTTTTGAGCCCAATACGGAACTATATGGCAGTGTCCAGAGCCACAGACAGGATCTTCAGGTATGTTTAACTTGGGAGCGAATGACCTAGATACACAATCAAATTCTTTGCCACAGGATGTAATATGTAGGAGTAGACCATCAATCGATTTTATTCTTTCCATATCCGGATTTGCTTTCCTAACCTCTTCCTCAGATTCTAAAACACAGAGCAAGTCCCTTCCCATATATGCTTCGCAAGGTGTTACGCCAATAGCCTCTATCATATCTTCCGTAACTTCTACCTGTTTTAATTCGTAGGCGGGAAAATCCATTTTAAATAGATCATCCTTTCTGATAACCTTCAATGGTCCACTGAGCGTTTTAAAATGGATCTGTGATATCCCAGGTTCAATAAATTTAGATATAATATACGCTGTTGCTAGAGTTGCATGCCCGCATAGATCAATTTCTCCACCTGGTGTAAACCATCTTAGCCGATATCCCGATCCCTCTTTAACTGCAAAGGCCGTTTCGGATAAATTGTTTTCCATCGTAATATTGGCCATCAATTCATCCGGCAACCATTCTTCCATAATGCATACCGCAGCTGGATTCCCACCAAAGACCTTTTCTGTAAAGGCATCAACTATATATTGTCGCACTTCAAATACCTCCTTATTTGAATTGTTACTCTTATCTCCATCGATTTATATACAATGATAACTCCTCTATATTATCTATTCTACAAACATCACCAATTTCCTTTAAATTTCTCTGTTATAATTCATCTATCCTTATTTCGTAAATGGTATAAGTATATTGTTGGTAGTAATCCACAGATAAACACTATTCCCCCCCATAACTATCCCGTTAATAAAGTTAAAACCATCTGAAAATGCTGTTAATACCCCAATAACCACTGATATTGCAATTAATACGAGAATTGAAATGTTAAGGCTCTTCTTCGGGGGTTTAGCATCGCTTTCGTAGGCTACGCTAATATTCATCGACAAAAATATAAGCACCATATTTGATATCAGTAATACGATCAATAATGGATTACTCCTCACATGATCGATTCCATTAGCAATTAAATCATATCCCAATATAGCGAGGATTCCGATTGTTTGAACTATAAATGCGATTCGAATGTTTTTTAGATTCTGCAATTTCAAACGCTCATCCCTAATCTTTTTCATCATCGTTAACCTCCCTTTCCACC
>JAAYRM010000222.1 GCA_012518745.1 Tissierellia bacterium | reverse complement strand
TCCTAATATGATCATACTAACATTTTTAATATCTATTTCTATTAGACTTCTTACGATTCCCATCTGTAATATGGCCGGAGCAAACCTACTCATCATACTGGGTATCAATATAATCAGCATATAGATTATCTGATTAAATACCAGCAACCCATTTTCTGATTTAAAGTATATAGGAAAATATATGGAATAGAATATCAAGAGTATATTCATAGCCGTTATCAGATCCCATAGTCTAGCAGCTTTACCACTCCTACCTATTCCGATAAATATCAATATATTTGTTAATAAAAATATCAGTAAAAAATGGGTGATCGTATATATAGGTAACATAGCGTACTTCCCCTTTACGATATCCTTTCTATGGATTGGCATACTATTGAGCACCACATCCACTTTGTTTTTATGATCATATCCATTAGCTGACATGACTGAAAAATAGGATATCATGAATATGGATAGTATATATAGCAAATTCACTGGTAAGAGTGGTGTATCTATATTCAGTCCTGCCCAGGATATGAATACAGGAAAGAAGAAAGCGAATATATTTATCTTAGCTGAAAGTTTTAAATCCTTTATTACCAAATTAAACATAGAATCCCTCCTATAGATCCCTATTTTCATATATTCTAATCGATAGCAGCATAGATAAGGTATAGAATATAGCGGCTATTAGTATAGAAATTGGACCTTCTAATATTCTTGTAATTATATTTGTAGGTATTTCTACGCTAGTTTGGGCTAGATTAAATGCCAAAACTATGGTTCCCGAATATAGAAATGCATTAACCATCTGTGCTATTCTTGCCTCGAATTTAAAATTGGCTGGAAACATAATGCTGGATATTATCATAGTATATGGAATTGCCTTTGCTATCATGGATGGATTGAAATAATCAACGTTTAGCAGCCCTATTTTATTGATTATTCCTAGGTATATCCCCGAATATATGATCGATATCAATATGTATATGAATATAGATAGATACCTATAGACAACTATCTCCCTCCTGCTGATGGGTAGGGAATTTATCATTCCTATGGTCTTATTCGATATATCCAAGGAGAAGGGTGTCATAATCAATATATATGTCATACTGATAAGGATTACGAAATACATCCAATCCATATGCTGTGCTTCTATTATTATAAGGAGTAGGGGTACTATAAATAGCATTAGACCCTTCTGCATATTGCTTGCAAGCATTAATCTCAGGTCCTTATTGATGATCCTAAGCATATCCCCGCCCCCTTACACTATAGACCATGATATCTTCTAAGCTGGCCCTCTCTATCAATACCTGGCCATCTAGCCTTTCACTTATATCATCTACATTGTTGCTCAAACCTTCGAATCCAACGGAAGTCTCCCTTATGCCTATGAATTCGTCCCTTAAATCCCTATCCAATATATCCGTTCCACCTTTTACTATTGCGTAGTTTTCCAATATAGTATCCTTTGCCTCGGAGAAGACTATCTCCCCATCATCTATAAAGGTTATATAATCTGCAATCTTTTCTAAATCCGTGGTTATATGGGTGGAGAAGAATATGCTCTTGTTTTCATCCTGGATTATATCGTATAGGATATCTAGTATCTCCCTCCTGAAGATGGGATCCAAGCCGGATGTGGGCTCATCCATTATAATCAGCTCGGCATTATGGGATAGAGCTATTGCCAAGGAAAATTTCATCTTCATCCCCTTAGATAGGGTTTTAATCTTAGCTTTTGGATTTAAATCAAATTGCTTCATATAGTAGTTGAATTTATGATCATCCCATCGTGAGTAGAAGGAGGCCACTATCTTCTTCATCTGATCTATGCTCAGATCCTCATAATAATAGTTCTCATCATAGACAAAGCCTATCCTATCCTTTATCTGCTTCTCATATTCTATATGATCCTTACCGAATACCCTTATCTCCCCACTGTTCTTTTTTAATAAGTTCATTATCAGTTTTATTGTGGTACTTTTCCCCGAGCCATTGGGCCCTATAAATCCCATGATATATCCTCGTTCCAGATTGAAACTAATATCCTTCAATGTAAATTCCTTAAACTCCTTCCTCAGATCCTCTACCTCTAAAATATAGTCCATCCCTATACCTCCTCAAATAAGATCTTTAACATTTCCTTTATTTCCCCATACTTCAATCCCAACAGCTTGCTTTCCTCAACTACCTCCGTTAGCCCCTCCTCTATTATTTTCAACTTCTTCTCCCGCATGAGCTCCTTATTCTGTCCCGCCACATAGGAGCCCTTCCCTTGTACTATCTCTATAAAACCCTCTTTCTCCAATTCATCATAGGCCCTTTTGGTAGTGATTACAGATATTTGAAGGTCTCTGGCTAATCCTCTTATGGAGGGTAATAAATCCCCCTCCTTTAACTTCCCCTTTAATATCAGCCCTTTGATCTGCCCCGATATCTGAT
>JAAYRM010000221.1 GCA_012518745.1 Tissierellia bacterium | reverse complement strand
GGTTGACAAATACATTATCCCTTGATCTCCAGGTCATACAAGTTTATATTTTGCATACATACCTTATTCTTGAATCTATTATGGCACTATTTAAAACATCTTTGCCCCTTTGAAAAGATTTAATATAAGATTGTACATATTAAAAGATTGATAACATTTTCATCATTCTGAATACTTTTTACACAAGAATATATACAATTATGTATCTCTACCATGATTCGCTCTTATGTTTCTGTATAGTAAACATCGTTTATTATATCTAAGACCATTATATGCTACCTTTTTTCATTTGTAAAGATAAAAAAATCAATTTTTGAAAATAAAAAAACCGCTGCCTAACCCCAGTGGCCTATGCCATCTGATATCGGCAGCAATTTTTCGTGCTGAAATAAGAATCCATATATATCATAAATTGTTGTATAGAAAGGTTACATAAGCTTTATATCCGATAGGTCGTAGGTAAATTCTATAAGGGGAAATTTCATAAATATAGGTATATCTCCCCTCAAGGCCAGAGCAATAGCATCGCTAGGCCTAGAATCAATCACTATCTCCTTCTCGCCCTGAAGCATATGCAATTCAGCAAAATAGGTATTGTTTTCTATCCTAGTTATTACTATCCGTTCAACCTTAGCCCCCAATTCCCCTATAACCGATTTGAGTAGGTCGTGGGATAATGGTCTAGGTACTTCAACCCCTTCGATAGGTATTAGTATATTTTGAGCCTCCAGTTCGCCTACTGTTACCGGAAGGACCTTTGTCTCCTCATCATCTACCAATAATACCAAGAAGTTTCCCCCTTGATCCATGCTAACACCCTTAACCTTCATCTTAATCATATTTTACACCCCATTCTATGATAAGAACATTTGAGCTAATATGAAAGAAGTATGCTATCATACCTCTTATTAAAAATTGTATCATATCACCCGATGGCGTCAAGGAGGACCCATGAAATGCCTTATTTTAACTTATCCTCCTCATATAGGGCCAATATACTTTCACAACCGGCAATAGCTAGCCTCTCTATATAGTTTGCGGAATAATCCATATCCACTTCGGGATCAAAGGCATCACTATCCTTTTCAACCCCCATTATATTATGCAGCACCGCAGCCATCCCGCCAGCCCTGAGCCCCCATATCCTAGCTAGTACCATGATAATACTAGCCTCCATCTCGGATGCCAATACATTGAGCTTCTTTAAGTCATCGAAATGATACTTCCAATTGGATTGATCGAAATCTCCAAAGGATGATCCCTTTGCCGGGCGCCTCGCATAGAATGCATCCGATGTACGGGTGGTCCCCACATGCCCCACATATCCCAGCTTATCCAATGCCTTTATGCATGCATTTATTACCTCATAATTAGCCACTGCAGGATATTCAGCTGGGGCATATAGATGCGACGTTCCATCCAACCTCATTGCGGAATCGAATATGGCGATATCCCCGCTCCTTATATGGTCCTGAAATGCTCCGCAGGTTCCAATCCTAATAAAGGTATGGGCTCCGCATCTAGCCAACTCTTCCATTGCAATGGCAGTCGATGGACAGCCTATGCCGGTGCTGGTACAGCTTATGGGTGCCCCCTTATAGGTGCCGGTATAGGTTATATATTCCCTATTCTCCGCCACCAACCTAGCCTCATCCCAGTATTCTGCAACCTTTTTAACCCGTCCAGGATCCCCGGGCAATAGTATATAGGGTGCTATATCTCCCTTTCCTATTTTTAAATGGTATTGCAATGTCATGGTCATCCCCCCATGTATCCTATTTGAAATCCTTTGGCCTATCCCCAAATCCAAAGTAATGTAATATAGCCTTTGTTATCCTTTCAGAGGCATATCCATCGCCATAGGGGTTCACCGCCCTGGCCATCCTATCGTATTCAGTTGAATCAGTTAATAATCTACTGGCGGCGTTGAATATATTTTCCTCATCTACCCCTATCAATTCTACCGTGCCGGCCTCTACCGCTTCCGGCCTTTCGGTTTCCGCCCTGAGCACTAGAACCGGTTTCCCTAGGGATGGCGCCTCCTCCTGAAGCCCACCCGAATCGGTCATTATGAGGTAAGATCTATCCATTAAATTATGCATATCCTGTACATCGATGGGATCGATTAGATCCACCCTATCCATACCCCCTAGGATGGAGTATACGGTATCCCTAACAGCTGGATTTAGGTGAACCGGATATATGAGGCTGATATCATCATATTCATGCACAAGTCTTTTTGCAGCCCTACATATAGCCTCTAATGGTTTTCCAAGGTTTTCCCTTCTATGAGCAGTTAATAGGATATGTCTACCCTCATTAAAATCGATATCCCTCAATGTCATATCCTTAAATATGTAATCCTTATCGACTGT
>JAAYRM010000002.1 GCA_012518745.1 Tissierellia bacterium | reverse complement strand
TACCACTCAAATAGAAATTTTTTTGGTAAAAATTATTTTTTTACTCTGTGAGGTAATAATCATGTATAATATATATTGCTAATATCAATGGATAAGGTGATTATATGTACAAAACGCTAAAATATAACGATATAGAGCAGGGCAATATAGATGGATCCCATATACTAATAGATGTTAGAAGCCCTAAGGAGTATAATGCAGAAACCATCCCAGATGCTATCAACATCCCCATCTTCGGCGATAATGAAAGGGAATTGATTGGAACAATCTATAATCAGAAAAGCATAGAAGAAGCTAAAAAGATGGGGATAAAAGCCGCTGCCGAAAAACTCCCCCAGATATATGATCATATAGCCACCCTCGATAAAGAATATAATAACCTAATATTCTTCTGTGCTAGGGGTGGATTTAGAAGCAGCTCCTTGGTTTCTCTCTTTAAAACCCTGGGGATTCATGCATACAAACTAGATGGTGGATATAAAAAGTATAGAAAATATATAAATAGAACTCTTCCTAAAGTAATGGAAGGTATGCAGTTCGTAGTCCTCTATGGAAATACGGGAACTGGGAAAACCCATATCTTAGAGGTCATGCAAGAGATGGGGCATGACATCATCGATTTGGAAGGCTGTGCCAACCATAGGGGTTCTCTCTTAGGGGGTGTAGGTCTTGGCAAGCCCAATACACAGAAGATGTTTGAGAGCATGCTTTATGAATCCCTTAAAACCCGGAAGACCAATACCGTATATATAGAGGGTGAAAGTAAGAAGATAGGCAGGGTTGTAATTCCAGGCTTTATATATGATTCCATGAATAATGGAATTGCCTTAAAAATAGAGGCAGGCATTGAAGCCCGAATCGATAATATATTAAGGGATTACGTCCATGAAACGGATAAGGAACTCATCAATTCCCTAGATCAACTAAGGAGATATATAGGCAATAAAAATATCGATAGGTATATGGATATGATAAGAAGGTCTGAATATAGAGGGGTAGCTAAAGAGCTGATGATAAAATATTATGATCCCCTCTATGAACATAAGAATAGAACCTTTATAAAGACCTTTTATAATGAAGATAATGTAAAAACTGCTAGGCAGATAATAGAGTGGGTAGAAACTAGGTTGAATAGATCAAAACCGATTTAATCTTCATGTAATATATTTAAAATCTGCCTTTTATAATCGATAAATTCATGGCTCAATAGAAATTCTTCCCCTCGTGGTTTTTCACAATCCAGTTTTATCTCCGATGTAATCCTTCCAGGCTTACCAGTCATAATATAGATCCTATCGGATAGCAATATGGATTCATCTATATCATGGGTGATGAATAAGGTAGATAATTTAATCTTCTCCATCACCTTCAGATACCAGCTATGCATGGCGCTTTTTGTTATAGTATCCAATGCGCTGAAAGGTTCATCCAACAGGGCAACATCCTGGGAGAATAGATAGGTACGCAATAATGCTGCCCTTTGCCTCATCCCACCCGATAGTTGGTGGGGATATTTATTTTGATTTCCATCTATTCCGAAGGTTTCAAAATAGCCGCTAGCCGTTTTCCTAGCCTCCTCCCTATTCTTCCCCTTGATTACAAGGGGAAGGGCTGCATTATCAAGAACGGTTTTATATGGCAACAGCAAATCCTTCTGTAACATATAGCTGATATAGCCGGATTCACCGGTTATATCCCTACCGTCCAATAACACCT
>JAAYRM010000031.1 GCA_012518745.1 Tissierellia bacterium | reverse complement strand
TCCTTCCTCATTTAGTAGTATATAAAAAACCTTATTTAGTGTCCATACTTATATACTAACATCATAAATCATAAGAGGTGGAAGGATGGGGAGGTAGTATCATCCCTAGTAAATGATATTATAATGCCCTTGGCCGGGGGGATTATTGGAGACATCGATCTAAGCAATCTATTCATAAGCCTAGATGGCAATAGGTATGCAACGATTACGCAAGCTAAGGATGCAGGTGCGGCTACCTTAAATTATGGTCTCTTTTTAAATACGATAATTCAATTCACCATAATCTCGTTTTCGTTATTTTTAATAATCAAACAGATAAATAGGTTCAGGAGGGAAAAGCCGATTACTACCAAAAGGTGTGAATATTGCTTTACCGATATATCCTTAGAAGCAACTAGATGTCCGAATTGTACATCTATATTAGATGAGGTGGGATAGAGATGTATGGGTTGGTATTGGAAGGCGGGGGTGCTAGGGGTGCCTATCATATAGGCGCCTACAAGGCATTGCTAGAAGAGGGAATTCAAATAGACGGAGTGGCAGGTACCTCCGTAGGGGCATTGAACGGTGCCATGATAGTTCAAGGGGATTTTGAAAGAGCCTACGAGATATGGGACAATATGTCCTATTCGAGGGTTGTGGATTCCGAGATCGAACAGATATTTAAATTGGGGAAGCAGGGGAAGATGGATAGGCAGGACATCAAGCTCCTAGCCGAGAAACTGGGAGGGGTTATCAGTGATAGGGGCCTGGATATAACTCCCCTTAGGGATCTAATTGCAGAGACATTAGACGAGGATAAGATTAGGGGGGCAGGCAAGGATTTTGGGATAGTGACCGTTTCATTAACGGATATGAGGCCCTTGGAGGTATATATTGAAGATATCCCCATCGGAAAGCTAGGGCAATACCTATTAGCCAGTGCCTATCTTCCCGTGTTCAGGCGGGAGAGGATAGATGGGAAGAGTTATATCGATGGAGGTGTCTATAATAACTTACCCGTCAATCTGCTGAAGGATAAGGGCTATAGGGATCTATTCCTGATAAGGACTCGCGCGTTCGGTGTCATTAGGAAGATAGACTTAGAGAATTTAAATACCACCATAGTATCTCCTAGGGAAAGCCTAGGTAGAAGCTTGGACTTTGACGGGGATAGGGCACGGCATAATCTTAGATTGGGATACTTCGATACATTAAAGGCGATGAAGAGGCTGGGGGGTAAGGATTACTATATCGAAAAAGGTGGAGATGAGGGCTTCTTTATGGGGCAACTGTTGAACCTAGAGGAATCCGATATATCCAAACTAGCAGCATTGCTAAGGTTTGAGGGTCCACCCAATCGGAGGATGCTATTTGAAAGGATCATGCCGAAATTATCCAATATATTGGAATTAGACGATAAGGATGATTATTTGGACCTATTCTATACCCTATTAGAAGAACTGGCTAAGATATACGATATAGAAAGGTTTAATATCTACACCTGGGACGGATTATTAAATGCGGTAAGAGAGGGATATGGATTGGACGGGGGCGCCGATCGAAAAATTGGGGTCATAGATAGGATAATTGAAAAGGTGGATTTGCTCCATATATTCACCCGGGAAGAGATTATAAAGGAATTTGGGGAGATTCTATTTTTAAAGAATTAAAATTTATAAAAGCCAATATCAAAAAACTTGTGAAAATCAATTGATATTTTCCATAATTGAGGTTATAATAGGTTGAAACCTTAATTCATCAGTAAAGCAGTACGATTTAAATTATTATCTAGTAATAAAGATTGTAGAAGAAATAAGATTTTGATAGATTATCATAATCTCCAATTTTTTATTTCTTATAAGCATTCTGGGGATTAAAGGAATAAAAAAATTGGAGGTATACTATAATGATCAATGGTACAGTAAAGTGGTTCAATTCAGAAAAGGGTTTTGGATTTATCCAGACAGAGGAAGGTACAGATGTATTTGTACATTTCTCACAGATTAACAAGGAAGGATTTAAAACCTTAGACGAAGGGGAAGAGGTTACCTTTAGAGTAGTTGAAGGTGCAAAAGGACCCCAAGCAGAAGACGTTACACCAGTTGAATAGTTAAAAAGGTTCATAGAAGACCTTGGGGATATATCCCAGGGTCTTTTATAATACCCAAAATATATCTACCATATATCGGTATGTTTGGGGAATTAGTGGATGGATATAAATATAATAGCCTTCGCTATAGAAATAATTGAAGTTATCCTATACAGAATAAGACATGGGGGTATGATTATGTTTGATATTGAACGTATCCAGAGATGTATTGCCAATAGGGAACCTAGGGTCATGGATGTAATATATAGGTATTCGGTGCTCATACCTATGATAGATGTAGATGGACAATGGGAGATAATATATCAGGTAAGATCGAAGAATTTAAATAGGCAACCAGGTGAGATATCCTTCCCCGGTGGTGGGGTAGAGGATGGTGAAACATATGAAGAGGCTGCCATAAGGGAAACCATGGAAGAGTTGAATATGGACAGGGGCAATATAGATATTGTTGGAGGATTGGATTATATAGTATCATATTCCAATTCTATCATCCATTCATTTCTAGGCATCATAGATGGAATAGATCTAGAGGATATAGTTCCATGCAAGGATGAGGTTGATAGCATATTTACAATCCCCCTAGATCTCTTAGCCGAGGTAAAGCCCAAAACCTATTATATAGATATAGAGACATCCCTAGACAAAGATTTTCCATACGATTTAATACCGAATGGTAGGGAATATAATTGGCAGAGGGGAAGATATCCCGTATACTTTTATGTATATGAAGATCGTATAATATGGGGGCATACCGCAAAGATAACCAAATACTTTATAGATATAATCAAAGGCTGCTAATCTAGCAGCCCCTAATTATATAATGCCTTTTATTCTATATCATCATATTATGTCCTATACCATTATATGTGGAATTGGTATCTTAATCCGTGAACATTTGGGTCCAATAGGATGTGCCGTTGATATTGGCATAGCCTATTCCAATCTTTCCAAACGCCGGATTAAGAATATTCGCCCTGTGGCCAGATGAATTCATCCAACCATTTACAACCGATTGGGCACTGGAATAACCCTTCGCTATATTCTCGCCAGCAGTTCTATACTGCACCCCAAAGCTTCTTATCATGGCAAAGGGATCCCCATAAGTAGGTGAATTGTGGCTAAAATAATTATTTCTTGCCATATCCTCTGATTTAATTCTAGCAACCCTAGATAGTTCCGCACTATGCGTGAAATGTGCTAGTCCAGCTTTTTGTCTTTCGATATTTACCAATCTCAATACCTCTTGCTCGATAGCAGAACCCGTTGTCGGATTGCTTGGTGCTGGATTGCTTGGTGTTGGATTGCTTGGTGCTGGATTGCTCGGTGCTGGATTACTTGGCTCCGGATTATTAGGTCTGGGCTGCTGTGTTGGATAGCTTGGTTGAACTGGGATAAAGTTGAAGCCGGTGTTGCTGAACCAGTCCCTCAGATAGCTACCATAGTAGATAGGGGTCCCCCCACCGATAACCCGGTTATTGTATCTTGCATAATATATATTGCCATTACCCTGAGCATGTCCAATAGATGTGCCCAGCAATAAGGCGATGATCAATGAAACCACTATCTTCTTACCATTGCTTTTCATATATATCCTCCTTTTGTATTTAAGCTTTTAAAGAGTATAGCATTAAATTCTTCCTAGATAAATGATCAATACATGGTATGATAACATAATGGTGTCATTATATGGATATAACTGGGTATGGGGATAATAAAAAGCCCTATCCCTAGGGCTCTTATTATGGCATTATTTAATTCTTCCCTGATTTAATTCTTACCTGATGATATGTTTTTTTCCCCTTTCGGATCAGCATCTTACCATCCTTGAAATCTTCCAGGGTAATGTTGGAATTCACATCCTCAACTCTGATATCGTCTATGCTAATACCGCCCTGCTGTATCAATCTTCTACCCTCTCCATTTGACTTGGTTAATCCAATATCCCTTAGAAGATCCAGTATTCCTATCCCATCCTCAAGGAACGACCTATCCAATTCCGTATGCGGTATGGATTCAGCCTGGGAACCATCGGAGAATAATGCCTTAGTCGCCTGGGCAGCATTCTTGGCCTCCTCTTCGCCATGAATTATCTTCGTTACCTCGAACGCAAGCACTTCCTTTGCCCGATTTATTTCGGCACCCTCCATCGAACCCAACCTTCTCACCTCATCCATCGGTAAAAAGGTCAACTGGGCGAGGAATTTCTCCACATCCCTATCATCCGAGTTCCTTAGGTATTGGTAGAGCTCATAGGGCGACGTTCTCTTAGGATCTAGCCATATGGTCCCTGCCTCGGTCTTGCCCATCTTGGTACCCGCGGCAGTGGATAGTAGATTGAAGGTCATAACATAGGCCTGCTCCCCTTCTAGCTTTCGTATCAGCTCCGTACCACCCAATATATTGGACCATTGATCGCTCCCACCCATCTGAAGACGACATTTATAATCCCTGAATAGCTGTAGATAGTCGTAGGATTGCATCAACATATAGCTGAATTCGAAGAAGGTTAAGCCCTCCTCCAACCTATTCTTATAACAATCGAATGTAAGCATACGGTTGACGGAGAAATGGACTCCAACTTCCCTCATGAAATCCAAGAAGTTGAGATCCAGTAGCCAATCCGCATTATTGACCATGAATGCCTTATCATCGCTGAAGTCTATAAACCTAGAGAGCTGTTCCTTAAATCTTTCTGCGTTATGATCGATCATCTCCTTAGTCATTATCCTTCTCATATCGGTTCTACCAGAAGGATCACCAATCATAGTCGTTCCACCGCCCAATAGGGCGATGGGTTTATGCCCTGCGTTCTGCATATGCATCATCACCATTATCTGAATGAAATGGCCTAGGGTTAGACTATCAGCAGTTGCATCAAATCCTATATAGAAGGTGATAGGGTCCCCTCCTAGAAATTCAATCAATTCCTCCTCGTGGGTCACCTGATCGATATAACCCCTTTCCTGTAATATATGGAATACATTAGCCATAGTTTCCCTCCTAAATTCTTCGAATAGTAAATAATATAAAAAGGGTATTCTCTCGTAAAGGACGAGAAAATACCCGCGGTACCACCTTAATTTGCATAAAGCCTTTGATCACGTAACGAGTGATGGGCGCAATAGTTTCCTATTGGGCTCAAGAAGCATAATTCGCATATCTATTAGGTTATAGATCTTCCACCATCGATCTATTCTCTGGCATTTAACCATAGATAGCTACTAATTCCATCATGGCCATATTGAATTGGCGATTAAACATCAGCATTATATTAATACATAAAATAAAAATTGTCAAGTAGAAAGGATGGGGGCTTTTAAGCCTGTTCCCATCCTTAAAGATAAATTCATATAGGTTATTTCTCTACCACTAATTCCTTGCTGCTCTCCCAAAGGCCATGGATATTGCAATAGCTAGCTGCAAATATTGTACCCGACTTTTCCGCTTCAAACCTTAAAGTTACATCGGGTTGGGTTAGAACTCCATATTCCCCATGAGCCGCAAAATCACAGGAGCCCACCTCCACCGGATAATTTCCTCCCTCCGGCTTATAATAGACCTTGATCCATGAGATATAATGCTCCAATGTATTTGGGTGGGATATTTCCTCACCTATATTTACCTTTAGCTCGATTACTTCACCTTCTTTTACCTTGTCGGGACAGAGTATTACAGGAACATGTTTTTCACCTTTCCAATCCCCACTTTGATATAATGATCCTAAGCCCTTCATTTACATCTCCTCCATACCTCGTTTATTATATTTAGACTCATATGTATATATACCCAAAGGTACTGTACAAAAACCTAATGCTCGGTAAAAATGCTTTTTTTAGGTATAATATAGTTGAAGATAGAAAGGGATGATAGAGTGGAAGGGATAGAATTGATTGCAACGGCAACCTTTGGCCTGGAATCCGTGGTAAAGAGAGAATTGGAAAGTCTGGGATATACGGATTTAATTACTGAAAATGGCAAGGTGACCTTTAAAGCAACTGAGAGGGATATTCCTATCACCAATCTATGGTTGAGATCGGCGGATAGGATTCTACTGAAGGTAGGGGAATTTAAAGCTACAACCTTTGAGGAATTATTCGAGGGCACAAGGGCCCTGCCCTGGGATGAGTGGATCGAGGAGGATGGAGAATTTATCGTTGAGGGTAGATCCGTAAATTCTAAACTATATAGCATATCGGACTCGCAGGCCATAGTTAAGAAGGCCATAGTCGAGAAGATGAAGACCAGATATGATACAGACTGGTTTGAGGAGACGGGGGCCAGATTTACGGTGGAGGTCTCCCTATTGAAGGATATAGCGACGCTGACGATCGATACCTCGGGGGTAGGCCTGCATAAGAGGGGATATAGATCCCATGATGTGGCTGCCCCTCTAAAGGAAACATTAGCCGCAGCATTGGTTCAGCTCAGCTATTGGAATAAGGATAGATTGCTATGGGATCCCTTCTGTGGATCCGGAACCATCGCCATAGAGGCAGCGATGATAGGAAGAAATATAGCACCTGGGCTCAATAGGAATTTTGCCTCCGAGGAGTGGGATAGGATTAAAAGGGAATACTGGCATGATGCCAGAAGGGAAGCCTGGGATATGATGCATAGGGATTGCGAATTGAATATATTGGCCTCGGATATAGATAGGAGGGCAATAGAGGTAGCGAAGGGGAATGCCTATAATATAGGCTTGGAAGACGATATAGAGTTTAGGGTAGGAGATGTGAGGGATTTGAGGGCAGATGAGGAATACGGGGTTATAATATGCAATCCACCCTATGGTGAAAGAATGGGGGAAAAGCAGGCGATAGATAGGCTCTACAGGGATATGGGGGGCGTGTTTAAGGATTTGGATACATACTCTATATATGCATTGACTTCTGAGGAGGGATTTGAGGCTTTATATGGTAGGAAGGCGGATAGAAAGAGAAAGCTATATAATGGGCGCATAAGGGTGGATTATTATCAATACTATGGGCCTAGACCACCTAGGAGCATTGAATAGGGGGTTTGATAGTGGTACAATCTAATCAAGGGGCGAGGAGGAATTATGATGGATATATATACTAGGACCGGAGATAGCGGAAAGACGAGTCTATTCGATAATAAGCGGGTTTTAAAGGATGATATCAGGGTCGAAAGCTATGGAACCGTAGACGAATTGATTTCATTCTTGGGCTTGGCCAAACACTATGTGGGCTGCAAACAGATATATAATATTATACAGGGGATTCAGGAAAAGCTATTCACCCTATCCGCCAACCTAGCAACCGAGGATCCCGATAAGATGAAGCACCGCATAATAGAAGAGGATATAGAAAACCTGGAGGGATACATAGATAGGTATATGGAAAAACTGGACAATCCTACCGGTTTTATAGTTCCGGGCTCTAACAAGGGTTCTGGCTATATGCATATATGCCGTACTATCTGTAGAAGGGCCGAAAGGAGGATAACCACTTTAAGCGCCAAGGCGGACATAGATCCGGTATTGATTAAATATACCAATAGGCTGTCGGACTTGATATATGCATTAGCAAGGTATCTGGAAGAGGAAGAAATAAAGGTAGGATATAGGGATTAAAATGCTTTGTATTTTAAAAACTGTTATGATATCATTATAAAAACATTTAATTATATTCCAGTAGGTGATGGCATGCTAACGGGTAAACAATCGAAACAATTTAAGGGGACAAAGGAAAGCTATAGTATGTTAAATTACCATGTCCTAGAGAGTATGGCCGATTGGGTCAGGGTTGTAGACTATGATGGGAATATAGTCTATGCCAATAGGGCAATGAAGGAATCCCTTGGTGAGGATATAGAGGGGTATAAATGCTATCAAATCCATAAGAAAAATACGCCCTGTGATTTCTGTATATCTAGGAGGAGTATCGATAATAGGGAAACGATCCAGAAAGAAGAGGTTATAGGAGGTAGATTCTATTCCATTAAGAGTTCGCCCATACTCGATTCCAGTGGAAACGCTATAGCTGCAGTAGAGGTATTCAGGGATGTTACGCGGGAGAGGAAGCTGGAATTAGAGTTAATTGAACAGAATACAAAGATGAGCAAGGATCTATTATTCGCCAAGACACTTCAGCGGAGGATATTACCAAGGAAGGGAAGGTATTATACCGTTGAGATAGATCATCTATATAAGCCCTCGGAGATGCTCAGCGGGGATATGTTTGATATATACTATATAGATGACGAGCATATAGGAATATATATCAGCGATGTGGTTGGAAATGGAATTACGGCCTCCATGATGACGATGTTCATCAGGCAGACCATGAGGGCTATCAAGGATGATATCCTAAGGCCTTCTGTGGCATTGACAGAACTCCATAGGCGTTTTATGACCTTAAATCTAAAATCGGATAAATACTTTACCATCTTTTACGGTATATATAATTCTAAGAACAATCGCCTTATATATGCCAATGCGGGGCATAATTGTGTGCCGATAAAATATAATGAGGATAGGATAAGCCTATTGAGTACAAGCGGGTTGCCTATATCTTTACTATTTGATGAAATATATTATGAGGAAAATGACATAATATTAAATAGGGGCGATAAGATACTATTCTACACCGATGGAATAACGGAGGTAAGGAATGCAGACGGAAATGAATTTGGGATAGAGAGGATTGTGGACATAATTAAGGGGAATAAGGAGAACCTATTATATAACATAGTCGAGGGTGTAGAGTGCTTTAGGTGGAGAGAACAGCAGGATGACTTCGCAATGATATTAATGGATATATTGGAATAGACAGCCCTGGAATGGTGATTTCGGGGCTGTTAAATTCTTAGGCGGTGAATGGATGGATAATATAGGCTTCGATTATTCTAATTCCTTTATTGAACATCATCAAATCGAATACATGCAACCATTTATAGAGATGGCCCATAGTCTATTGCACGATGGGAAGGATTCGAGAGGGGATTTTATAGGGTGGATGGATCTTCCCGAAGATCCCGATAAGCATGAACTTGCGATGATTGAAAAGGCGGCCAGCAGGATACGGCATGATTCGGATGCCCTTATTGTAATTGGAATCGGGGGCTCCTATATGGGGTCTAGGGCATGTATTGAGGCTTTAAATCATAGTTTCTATAATCACCTTCCCATCGACAGGAATAGGGGCCCAAGGATATACTATGCGGGCAACAATATGAGCAGTAGCTATATGGCAGACCTAATGGATATGCTAGATGGCCTGAATATTAGCATAAATGTAATATCCAAATCCGGAACCACCATTGAACCGGCGGTGGCCTTCAGGCTGCTCAAGGGGTATATGGAGGATCGATATGGAAGGGAGGAATCCCGACATCGAATATATATAACGACGGATAGGGATAGTGGCAGTTTAAGGGCATTGGCAGATGGCGAGGGATATGCATCCTTCGTAATTCCAAGGGATATAGGGGGCAGATATTCCGTACTCACGGCGGTTGGCCTATTACCCATGGCTGTATCCGGTATCGACATCGGTGAATTGCTAGCTGGAGCACGGCATGGAATGGAAGAATACTCCAGGACCCAAGTGGATGATAATATATGCTATCAATATGCAATGGCAAGGCAGATATTATATGGCCGGGGTAAGGAGATAGAGCTATTTATAAACTATGAACCCCGCCTAAATAACCTAGGAGAATGGTGGAAGCAGTTATTTGGGGAGAGCGATGGTAAGGATGGTAGAGGCATATATCCATCCCCCATCAACTTCACCACCGATCTACATTCCATGGGACAATTGATTCAGGATGGGAGGAAGAACCTATTTGAGACCACCTTATATATAGAGAGGCCAAACCATGATATAGGAATTCGAATGGATGAATCCAATTTGGATGGGCTGAACTATTTGGCCGATAGGACGGTAGATTTTGTAAACAAGAAGGCTTTCGAAGGGACCTTGATGGCCCATACCCGGGATGGGGTGCCTAATCTGGTCATCAGGCTTCCAAGGATAGGGGAATATTATATTGGAAAATTAATATATTTTTTTCAGAAAGCCTGTGCAATCGGTGGATACCTATCGGGTATCAATCCCTTTAATCAGCCTGGGGTCGAGGAATATAAAAGATATATGTTCAGCTTCCTTGGGAGGCCCAAGGGCTAGCTAGAATAGGTAGGGGTAAACCTTTAAACCTATCCTGTAATATAAAGGTATAGATTGGATACAATAAATAGAAATACCCATCAAAGAAGGTGGTTTTAGATGAGAACCTTTTGGAAGATCTTTTTATTGTCCTTTATATCTTTTTTTATTGCTTTTTTTCTAGGATCACAGACCTATATAAGGGAAAGTAAACAGGAAATGGATTCAAGGATTATCGAGATCAATGATGAAAATAGCGGGAAAGGGAATAGCAAGGAGACAAAGCATTCTAAAAAAAACGGGCCCTATACATCATTATCCGAAGCATTTAAAAAGAGCGACAGGATCAATGCTGTTGTGCTCGGGATGGAGGAGTCGAGGTCGGATACGATTATGGTAGCATCGTTTAGTCCATCTACCAAGAAGGTGGATGTAATATCTATTCCTAGGGATACCTATATACATAGACGGGGATATGATAAGGCGGAACAGAGAAAATTTAATTCCATATATGCGGTGCATGGTATGGGAGGGGTTAAAAAGGCGGTATCGCATATCTTGCATAAGGCCCCTATCCACCACACCATCATAATGGATTATAAGGGGATGATCAGCATAATAGATGCCATCGGTGGAGTCGATATAATGGTCCCATTTGACATGAAGTATAGGGATCCCACCTCCGTGCCTCCATTAAATATAGATATAAAGAAGGGCAAGCAGACCCTATATGGCAAGGATGCCCTGGATTTCCTGAGATATAGGAGGGGGAATGGGAAAGATATAGGGTATATGGATGGAGACCTGGGAAGGATACGGGCACAGCAGCAGTTTCTATCATCCTTTGCTCAGAAGAGTTTTTCATATCGATTACCGATTGTAATAAAGAATGGCTTTAACCATGTGAAGACGGATATACCGCTTAAAAAGGCCCTAGCATATGGTAGGGAGGCCATGGGAGTGAAGGGTGATGACTTTTCATTCCTGACATTGCCCGGAAAACCTGAATTCAGGAAGTTTAACGGTAAACTCCTATCATATTATGTATATGATCCTGAAGAGGTAGAGAAATTATTGCATAATATCTATAATATAAAGAAAACCCCTTAGATCTAAGGGGTTAAATCGCTTCCTTTTCCTTGTTTTTCAACATCATCTCTCCGATGGTATGGACATTACCTGCGCCCATGGTAATTACGATATCACCTTCTTGGGTATGCTTCAGTAGATAATCCTCAATCCTCTCAAAAGATGGTATGTAGAGGGCATCTACTCCATTTCTAACTAGAACATCCACCAGATCAGTTGAATGAATAATTCCATTATCCTTTTCACGTGCAGCATAGATATCGGGAATGATAACCCTATGAGCCCCAGCAAAGGCATTGCCAAAGTCCTCCAGCAATGATTTGGTCCTACTATAGGTATGGGGTTGAAATACACACCATATATCCTTTTTATCCAAATTCTTCAATGCACTCAATGAAGCCCTTATTTCGGTGGGATGATGTGCATAATCATCTATTACCTTTATCCCGTTGATGATCCCCTTAAACTCCAACCTTCTACCGGTCCCCGTATACTTGCCTATGGAGGGTATAATGGTCTCTATAGGTACACCCAATGTATGAGCGGTTGCAATGCTAGCCAATGCATTATAGACGTTATGGGTGCCCATCACATTCAAAGCCACTGGATGGAGGTATTCTCCCCTTATATTGAGCATGAAATTGGGATATCCATCGGATGTGAACGATACGTTTTCGGCGCAATAATCCGCTTTAGCGTTGATCCCAAAGGTGACGACATTGGATCCGGTCTCCTCTATCACCCGTTTAGAATTAGCATCATCCTTGTTCACGATTAGGTATCCATCATCTCGAACATTATTTGCATAATTGGTGAAATCATCCAAGATATGATCTATATCTTTGAAATAATCCAAATGATCTTCCTCGATATTTAAAATTATTGCGATGGTGGGAAAATATTTGAGAATATTACCCTTGTATTCACAGGCCTCCGTTAGGATATGATCCCTATTCCCTATCCGTATATTACCACCAATATCGGCAAGTTGACCCCCCAATAGAATCGTAGGGTCGAATGTAGAATAGTTGAAGATGGTGGCAATCATACTGGTTGTAGTAGTTTTGCCATGGGTCCCCGAAACCGCGATGGAATTCTTATAATTATTCATAATAGCGCCTAAAAATGTAGCCCTATCCACGATTGGAATACCCATATCGATAGCTCTTATCAGCTCTTCATTATCCTTGGAAATAGCATCTGTATATATTATCAGATCAGCCCCGATGATATTTTCACCCCTGTGTTTTATCGATACCTCAGCACCTAGGGATTTTAACCTTTGAATTATCTCGCTATTATTTGCATCCGAACCGGATACCTTATATCCCTCGTGCAATAGAATTTCAGCTAATCCGCTCATGCTAATGCCGCCAATCCCGATAAAATGGATATGGGAATACCGATGGCTATTTATGCAAAACTCAAACATAGATTGACCTCCTATTTCAATACGAACTCATATATTTATTTTTATTATTACCAAGTTAGGCATTTATATTATTCTATTCAATTAAAAATATTTTGTTACTGATAAATTATATCACATTAAGCGCATTTTAAAAAGGGATGAGATATAAGTCATCATTTTGAACGAAATTCGATGAAATTTAAAATATTTTCAAAAATAAGAAGGATTTTTATATAAAACATAGAATATAGTGAATATTTAGGAGAGTTTTGATTCGACTTTTAAGGCCTATCATACGGAAGGTGGTGAATGTAAACTGTGAGAGTAACCGATGTAAGGATACGAAAGATTGCTACCGATGGGAAGATGAAGGCGGTTGTGTCCGTAACCTTCAATGATCAATTTGTTGTACATGATATAAAGATAATAGAGGGACAGGACGGATTGTTTATAGCCATGCCCAGCAAGAAGATGGCTGATGGAGAATTTAGGGATATTGCTCATCCAATCAATGCGGAGACGAGAGAGATGATGCAGGATGCAGTTTTTGAGGAATATGAAAAGTTTCTAGTAACACAGTGATTAAGGGTCGCGAGGCCCTTTTTTACTGTTTATGGGGAAAATACGGATTGGGTGTAGACATATAAGATAAATAGGTTAAAATATAATTTGGATATATAAATATAAAATGAGGTGTTATCATGAATATTTCCATAATATTGGCTGCTGGCGAGGGGACGAGGATGAAATCCGATACGCCAAAGGTATTGCATAGGGTATGTGGGAAACCCATCCTAAGCTATATAGTAGATGCAAGTAGGGAAGCCAATATAGATAAGAATTACGTAATAGTCGGGCATGGAAGCGATGAGGTGAGATCGGAATTGTCCGAAGATGATATAGATTTCAGGGTTCAACCCATAGGTGAGGATGTTCCCTATGGTACCGGATATGCCGTGATGCAGGCTAGGGATGATATAGAGGACGATTGCAATGTGGTAATATTATGTGGGGATACCCCCCTGATCACAGGACATACCATAGAGGGGCTCTTGCACCATCATGAGGAAAATGGATATGAGGCCACGGTC
>JAAYRM010000220.1 GCA_012518745.1 Tissierellia bacterium | reverse complement strand
TCTATATAATCATTGTCGAAATCCCTATTCAACCTATCCAAACCAGACATATCTTCAAATACGCCCGCAGATTTAAATCTGCCCATCAAATTCCTATCGAAAAACAGATCGAACCCAGCGGATATAAATAGATCGGATAGAGAGTCCTCATCATCGGATTTAATTTTTTCCCTTATCCAATCCACTCCTATATGAGCCGATTTCAATTCATAATCCACCTTGAAATCAAATCTATCCTCGTTCTCCTCCATCCAAGCACCAAAGCCCTCTAATAGGGGTATTCTCACCGGACAGGGTAGAACGCCCTCTATCCTTATATCCCCCCCATCCTCCTTCACCGATGGAATGACATCTATCCTTGATATACCCCTTTTCCGTTCGATAGCCTCAATCAATTTCTGGGTAAATAATCCTATATCCATCCCCTTGCTTTTACAGGCCATTTTTAGAGAAATAGTCCTGCCCATCATCTTTCTCATCTTTTCATTTGCAAGCTGTTTAAAGCCATTGGATATGAATACATCTATGGTCTCAGGATATTTTTCCGTAATATCGTAGACTGTATCCCCTATATCAAAATATTCATTCATGCTACAACCTCCCCCTTACCACGTTTTCAGTTTTTTAGATCCATTTCAGATCAATACTTCTACCTTTTTCCTCCATAGGCTACCCTATACCATCTTACTACACGATTTCCTATATCTATCACATCAATTATAATGGTAGATAACAAAGGAGTCGGTAACATCAGTTACCAACTCCAATATTTTGTCTAGCCATGATATGGAAATTTGATTGTAATTGTTATCGCAGTTATTATCGATATATTAATATAGTATATCCTCCCGTAATTCCTCGGCCTTTTCATCTCCGAGTAGATATGCTACGATTTCTATCGCAAAATCAGCGGCCAGCGCCGGTCCCCTTGCTGTAATGATATTATTATCCCTAACCACCGATTTCTGCTCGTATATACCTCCCCCTAATTCAGCTTCAAACCCAGGATATGAGGTGATCCTTCTCCCCTCGATAATGCCCGCTTTCTCCAATACTATTGGTCCGGCACAGATGGCAGCTAGTAGCCCGCCTTCTCCATCCGTCTTCCTTACCATATCTATAACATCATTATCATCCCTTAGGTTGGTAGCCCCGGGCAAGCCCCCAGGAATTACTACACCATCATATCGACCCATACCCCCTGCCCTGTCTATAACCCTATCGGCCACTACCACTATATCGTGGGCGCCCTTTACCTCTTTTCCCTCCATGATGGATATGATGTCCACTGTAATATCCATTCTCCTCAAGTAATCCACTACGGTCAAGGCCTCTACCTCTTCAAAGCCATCAGCCAAGAATACAGCTACCTTCATCATATATCCTCCTTGTCTAGTTATAATCCATATAATTCAGGGTATCCTCCATATCTCCTAATTCATCTATTTCATAGCTTTTGCATAACCTTCATATATAGCCAAAACCATATGATGTATATGAATAGCATAATCAGTATATTCACTAGTTTTTCGACCATAACCCCACCGCGCGTAAATATTGGTATCAATCCGAAGATGGTTATCAATACAAATAGTATTATAAATATTCCGTGCGCTATCTTCCTCTCCATCGCACATCCCCCCTCATGATATATCTATCCCTTAATATATTATATATCCACATCATTCATCTAATATTCCATCTATCCCCCGCCTACCGGTGGAAATAATGAGAGTACATCGTCATCTTCCAGTTTTTTATCTAGGGGTCCATTCACCCCATTGATAAGCGCAATCTTAACTTCCTGTTCATCGATACCCAGTCTGTTCAACACCGCTGCTACATCGGTACCGTCCTCCATCTCTAGTATCTGCTCCCTTTCCCTTCCTTGCCTGAAGTGTGCGAATAGTCTAACTTTAATTTTTATCAAGGCGTTCAACCCCCTTTAGTACTATTCTATCACAATTGCATACTCCATACCAAATCCCCTGTCCTGATCCTTCCACCTGTCTCTACCCTTGTGAATATAACCCCTCCGATAAGAGGGCAGACTTCACCCCTCCTCATGATATTGCATTCTGGAAAGCATAGCTTCCCCACCTCAGTCACTTCCTGAATCGTCTCCCCTATAACGATCCTCGAGCCTATCCCCAATCGATCTGGATTTAGCCCTCTGATAGTTATATTTTCATGAAACCGCTCCGTACAGATCCCCTTGAGTTTTAAGGAAGATAGCTCCTCCCTAGCTGATTCCGGCAATATGGCAACCTGCCTATCACCCTTCCCGGAATGAATATGATCCATCAATCCAAAATCGGGCCTAAGCTGTCCCTCTCCTAGGGCCTCCCAGGTTCCCTCAATATTCCTCTTAATATATATAGCTGCTATCTCGCCAATTAGTGCTCTGGTATCCATAGCCTATAGCACCTCGATAGTATCTCCTGGCCTTACAACGCCGCCCTTCAATACCTTGGTGAATATACCCTCCTTGGGCATTATACATTTGCCCACCTGCTTGGATATAGCACATCCCGTATGGCATTTCTTACCTATCTGCGTTACCTCCTGAATCGTCTCCCCAATCTTGAGTCTGGTCCCCACGGGCAATTCGTATAGGATAATTCCCTCCGTCGTTATATTTTCCGCAAAATCTCCATGTTCAAGATCCGCTATTCCCAACTCCTCCATCTTCCTGAAGCTTTCAATGCCTAGCAGACTGACCTGTCTATGCCATTTCCCGGCATGGGCATCACCATCGATACCAAATTCCTCTATGAAGGTACCCTCCTCCACGGATTCCTTAATTATCCCCTTTTTCTTAGATATATTTATATCAAGAACTTTCCCAATCATATTCATAGCTATCCACCCCTAATTAATTTTCTTTCCTGATATATTCCCCAGATTTCCCTCCAACCTTTTTCATCAGCTTTATATCCTCGATAACCATATCCTTATCCACTGCCTTACACATATCATAGATGGTCAGAGCCGCCATAGATACAGCTACCAGCGCTTCCATCTCCACCCCAGTCTTACCGGTGGTTTTGACTTCTGATTCTATCTCAATCCCAGTGTCCAATATCTGAAACCTGATATCTGCACCGGTCAGAAATATATTATGACACATGGGTATCAGGTCGCTGGTCCTCTTTGCCCCCATTATCCCCGCTATCTGACTAACCGATAGGACATCACCCTTTTCTATCATACCATCTCTAATCATCTCAATAGTTGTCCTACTCATATTTATCCTGCCCCGGGCTATAGCTACCCGTTTGGTATCATCCTTGTCTCCCACTTCTACCATATGGGCCCTTCCTTCTTCATTAAAATGGGTTAATTTCATCCTTAACCTCCTATTCTATACATATCCTTGGATATGTATTTTCCATCCTCTAGATGGTGGGATTCCGGCTTATTCTCTATTGCATTCAATATTATAGCTTCTATATCCTTTCCATCCCTTAGGGCTGTCTTTATATCTATCTCCTCATCTGAATGGAGGCATAGTTTAAGCTTCCCTTGGGCGGTCATCCTTATCCTATTGCAATTTTCACAGAACTTACAGGATATCGGATTTATCAATCCAACCCTCCCCTTGCCATTGGGCATTCTATAATATGTTGCCGGAGACGATATATCCTCACTCTTCACCTTGGTCAATGCAGGTACCCTCTCCAATATGGATTGATTGGATATGAAGTATTCTGAATTAAAGCCTATTGCCTCACCCATTGGCATCAGCTCAATAAACCTGACATCTATCCATTCCTCTTCGGTTAGCCTTATAAAATCCTCAATCTCGTCATCGTTGAATCCACCTACCAATACAACGTTGATTTTAATGGGGATCAGCCCTTCCCTCTTCGCAGCTTCAATCCCCTTGAATACATCGCTCAGCCTTCCACCCCTAGTTATATCGGCGAATTTATCCGCATTTAAGGTATCCAGGCTTATATTCACCCTATTGAGCCCAGCCTCCCTTAGATCCTTAGCATATCTCTCCAATAGGACGGCATTGGTGGTTATTGTAAAATCCTCTATGCCTTCCAAACCTCCAATTCCCTTAGCTAAATCTATTATTCCATTTCTCACTAGGGGTTCCCCCCCAGTCAACCTTACCTTGTACACACCTAGAGATACGAAGATATCTGCTATCTTCACTATCTCCTCTACAGTCAATATATCCTGATGACAGAGCTTCGATATGCCATCCTCCGGCATGCAATACTTGCATCTTAGATTGCATAGATCCGTAACGGATATACGAAGGTAGTTTATTTTTCTACCGTAAGAATCCAGCATCATCTGTCCCCTTCCTGTAAGTTTAAACGCTATATGATCATATATTAGAATTAATCGACTACCATAACCTCCCCTATATCTTCAAACTCATATCCTCCCAAGGCTTTAACCCTTTCCCTGAATTCATCGGATTTAATAACCCCGAGAAACTCCTGGATTCGCCTGTCTTGAAGCATCTGATGGGGTAATAGGAAGTCATATTCCTCATGTGCTATATCTATGAAATCCAGCCCCAATGCCTTTGCCGCAGAATATATGCCAAGGCCTGCAGTGGCTGATCCGGTTTTCACCGCCATAGCGACTGCCATATGGGTGGTCATCTCCCTATCGTATCCGTTTATTCTGGAGCCGTCTATATCCTCTTTAACTAGGTGGTAATCCAATAGAATTCTGGTCCCTGCACCTCTCTGCCTATTCACATATATTATATCTTCCTTGGTCAAATCGGCAAAGCTCTGGATACGATCCCTATTCGATCT
Organism: Tissierellia bacterium; assembly: GCA_012518745.1. Lineage (GTDB taxonomy): Bacteria > Bacillota > Clostridia > Tissierellales > Tepidimicrobiaceae > DUNJ01. Next base: position 162 of record JAAYRM010000220.1, on the reverse strand, counting down.
ATCCACTATAAAACCTTGATGCCTCTTAACCCCTTTTATAATGGCCATCTTCTGTCCCGGAAAATACCTCTTGATATAGGGTATATTGTATTCCCCCGTATCCATATCTAGTAGATGAATCGGTGCTATATGGCATTCCCCCCTCTTCATGGCCAGTATTCC
>JAAYRM010000219.1 GCA_012518745.1 Tissierellia bacterium | reverse complement strand
ATATATACTAACTGTATATGGAACCGGGTATAAATTTGGAGGGGTATAGATGAAATTATCTCAAAGGTTAACCTTAAGCCTTGTCCTTACAATCCTCTTTTCCATACTCATTATAAGCCTTATATCCAATGCAATGATAAATAGTAGATTTGATACCTATTTGATAGAGGAGCAGGAGAGTAGGTTTGAATCCATACGAAATGATATAAACGCCCTATTAATAGAAAAAAACCAGGATCTAACCGATGATGATATAGCAAATTATGCGGCCAGAGAAGGTATATATATTGAAATTAGGGATTCAAATAACAATATGATATGCCATTCCATGGAATATCCCGGCGGTCAACGTAAGGGTATGATGGGCCACATGAGAAGACATCATGGGATGATGAATCGCCACTTTTCCAATACCGGTAATTATGTTGAAAGGACCCTACCATTGATGAGCAATGATCAGGAGATTGCTACCCTGATAATAGGATATATTGATAATTCACATCTGACGGAAAGTGCTTTGATTTTCAAGGACACCCTCGATAAATCCTTTGTACTATCCGGAACCATAACAATAATCCTAGGTTTTCTAGGGAGCATCCTATTAGCTAGGGGATTATCGAAACCTCTTTTAAATATAGCAGACACCGCCAACGGGATAAGAAGTGGGGATTTGAGGTCTAGGGCAAAGATCAAAACTAAGACAAAGGAAATAGTTCAATTATCCGATTCCATAAATTATCTAGGAGAAGCCCTGGAGAGACAGGAAGAGCTTAGGAGGAGATATGCCTCGGACATCGCCCATGAACTCCGCACCCCATTGACGACCCTAAAATCCCATGTTGAGGCTATGATAGACAAGGTATGGAAGCCCGATGAGAAAAATCTAAATATACTATTGACTGAAATACATGAATTAAATAAGCTGGTGGATGATTTGAAGGATACCTTCCGAACATTGGAGGGCCAGTTAAATATGAATAAAACCCAATTCAATATATCGGATGAAATTGATGATATAGTCTCCACCTTTAAGCCGATATTTGAACGGAATGGATATGCCTTGGAATATCTTGCTAAGGATAGTATTGAAATCATCATGGACAGGGATAGGTTGAGGCAGGTAATATATAATCTATTATCCAATTCCATCAAATACTTGGGCGATGATGGTAAGGTATCCATTACTTTAGACAAACTAGATAGTGGCGTAAAACTAAGTATTGCAGATAATGGAATTGGAATAGCCCAGGAAGATCTTCCGTTTATATTCGAGAGGTTCTATCGATCCGATGTCTCAAGGAATAAGGAAACCGGTGGTACGGGATTGGGGCTTTCCATTTCAAAAGCCCTGATCGAGGCCCATCAAGGTTCCATATCCGTAGATAGCGTACTTGGCAGGGGTACCAAATTCATCATTATATTACCAACTAGCGGTAGTAACTACCAATAAGTCTAGCTATTGCTCAAATACCAAAGTAGGTTACTCATTCCCCTTTCCAAGGGACTTCCTCCTGAAGAGATAGACTATTAGCATAATTGATGGTATCACTATTATGGCGATAAAAGATAGTATCAAAATAATTCTTTGGGTAGATTCAAAAGTTGCAAGTATAGCCCTTTTATCCTTTATTAGCAATACGGCGATGAATATAGCTAATGATACTGGGATTATAAAATTTTGATTATCCTTACCGGTAACCTCTTTAATAGCTATTGTGGTAAAATAAAGATATCCCGAAATCTTTACAACATTTCCCATTATCCACGATATTATATATAGTGATTCAAACCCCTGTATAGTTTGCCCTAAATTTACCAATCTGGTAAATGTCATAAATGGAAAATTTATATGTCTTGCAAATTCTATTCCCAATGACATTTGAACAGCAATTACTATGCATATATTTATACCCATAGAATATATCAGGGATTTGAAAAAAATCTTGTTCAAATCTTCCTTTATCCTTAGATAAGGTGTTGCCATAGCAAGAATCATTATTTCCGAAAATCTTAAAGCAATATTTATTGCCCCTATATTTATGTCCTTAAATGTAGAATCTGCAAGGATTGGTAATATCTCCTCAGGTTTATAATCTGCAAATCCTAATACTATAAATAAAAAGATTGCAATGAGAATTATGGGATTTGTTATTTCACCAAGTCTAGATATGTTTTTAAATCCTTTGTATACAATATAAATGCATGTACCTAATATTATGGAAATTGTCATATATGTAGATGTTTGGGGAAACAATGTTATATTTATTATCTCAATTAATGAGGCTGCAAAAAAATTAAGCGCTAGGAATAGTACTATAGCATAAAACATTCCTATTATTTTACCTAAAACTTTCCCCATAATCTGTTCAGCATATCCTATTAAATTCAAACTGTTAAATTTATTACTTAAATACAGTATAGGTATACAAAATATTATGGTATAGACAATTGATAATAAAAATACTATCCACATGTCTTGATTACCCGGCGGAACATTGATTATTGGTAAATAAGTCAATGCTGTAATTACCCTATAAATGGTAAGCAACAGCACTATCTGATAAGAGGATACTTTGTCCATATTCCTTATATTTTCCATATTATCTACTCTTTCTCCTAATAATAGGTGTATTAATTAATCCAGTCCGTATTATATCGATTTCAATCTCCACTTGAAGCTCAGCCTTCGAAAAAATTTGATCCCAATCTTTCTCTATCTTTTTCCATTCTTGGGGATACTTCCTATGAAAAAATGCACCGTAACCAAATTTGTCTAGCTTAAATTCCTTTTGCATCTTAACTACAACATCTCTTATGCCCTTTTCCACTACTTTAGAGCAAGCCTCTT
>JAAYRM010000218.1 GCA_012518745.1 Tissierellia bacterium | reverse complement strand
GATGATATTTACGGGCATTAGGCATTTTAAACATTAAGGCTTTAGAAGGAAGGGATACTATGAAGGTTTTAGTTATAGGAAGTGGGGGTAGGGAGCATGCCCTATGCTGGAAGATATCACAGAGCAAAGGGGTATCCAAGATATACTGTGCCCCAGGGAATGGGGGCACCCAGCAGGTAGCTCAGAATATAGATATGGATCCAAACGATATCGATGGGTTATTGAAATTTGCGCTGGATGAATCCATAGACCTGACCATAGTTGGGCCCGAGGATCCGTTGGCGAAGGGAATAGTGGATAGGTTTGAAGAGAAGGGACTTAGGATATTTGGGGCAAATGGAAGATCAGCTCAATTGGAGAGCAGCAAGATATATGCTAAGGAATTTATGGAGAAGTATGAGATACCTACAGCTAGGTATGGGAGATATGGGAATATAGATGAGGCTATAGAGAGATTGAAGGATTTTCAATATCCATTGGTAATTAAAGCGGATGGGCTCTGTCTTGGCAAGGGGGTTGTCATATGCGATACTAAGGAGATGGCTATGGAAACTTTAAAGGCCATGATGGAGGATAGAATATTCGGCGCTGCAGGTGAAAACATAATAATAGAGGAATTTTTGGAGGGTGCTGAGGCTTCCTTATTATGCTTTGTATCTCAAGGTAGATTGATTCCGATGGAGAGCGCGAAGGATTATAAGCAGATATATGAGGGCGATGAGGGGCCGAATACTGGCGGGGTTGGCTGCTATTCGCCTAGTGAACATTTTAATGAAGAATTGAAGGCAAGAATCGATGGGGAAATACTATCCAGCATAGAACTTGGGCTTAAACATGAATACTTAAGCTATAATGGGGTATTATTTATAGGATTGATGTTAACAGAAAGAGGACCAAAGGTGTTGGAATTCAATGTGAGATTTGGGGATCCTGAAACCCAGGTATTAATGCCTAGGTTGGAATCCGATATAGTGGATATTATACAGAAGGCCATCGATGGGAATTTGACGAGAGGGGGTCTGGCATGGACGGGTAGGTCATGCCTCACGGTAGTTAACACTTCCAAAGGTTATCCCGGGGAATATGAGAAGGGTAAGGAAATAAAGGGCTTAGATGAACTGGGACAGCATATAATAGTTTTCCATAATGGTACCGAAGTGAAGGATGGAAGGCTTTATACCGATGGGGGCAGGGTAATGTCCATAACTACCTTAGCAAATTCTTTAGAAGAGGCTAGGGATAGCATATATAAGGATATGGATAGGATATCCTTTGATGGTATGTATTTTAGAGGGGATATTGGTAAAATGTAAAAGATATACAAATGTATTTCAAAAATGGCAATATTTTTGATATAATACATATGTAGTTGCTGGAAAGCATTAAAGGTATATGGGTTTTATTTTGTATAATAGGCAAAATATAATGATGAGGAGGAATATATGTGAAAACAGATGTTCAGATCGCTCAAGAAGCAAAGATGCTTCCCGTGAATGAAGTAGCGGAAAAATTAGGCCTGGTGGAGGAGGATTTAGTACATTATGGCAAGTATAAGGCAAAGGTAGACCTAGATGTGCTAGATCGACTAGAGGATAAAGAAGATGGTAAATTGATCCTAGTCACTGCAATCACTCCAACACCTGCTGGTGAGGGCAAGACCACGGTAAATATCGGGTTGAGTATGGCGTTGAACAAGATAGGAAAGAGTGCCATAACCGCATTGAGAGAGCCATCTCTTGGGCCAAGCTTTGGTATCAAGGGTGGGGCTGCAGGTGGAGGATATGCCCAGGTATTGCCGATGGAGGATATCAACCTTCATTTTACAGGTGATTTCCACGCAATAACTACTGCCCACAATTTGATATCCGCTCTATTGGATAACCATATTCATCAAGGCAATAAGTTGAATATCGATCCAAGAAGGGTTATTTGGAAAAGGGTATTGGATATGAACGATAGGGCATTGAGGAATATAGTTGTAGGTCTAGGTGGAAGGCCTAATGGAGTACCGAGGGAAGATGGATTCGATATAACGGTTGCTTCAGAGATAATGGCAATATTCTGCCTATCCAAGGACTTGGAAGACTTCAAGGAGAGAATAGGAAACATATTAGTAGCTTATAAGTATGATGGAAGCCCCGTATTTGCTAGGGATCTAGATGCACAGGGGTCAGCTTCTTTACTTATGAAGGACGCCATCAGTCCTAACCTTGTTCAAACATTGGAGAATACACCTGCACTTATACATGGTGGTCCATTTGCTAATATTGCTCATGGCTGTAATTCTATGCTAGCCACCAATCTAGGGCTTAAACTAGCCGATTATACCGTTACCGAGGCTGGATTTGGTGCTGATCTAGGTGCAGAAAAGTTCTTCAATATCAAGGCTAGATTTGGAAACTTAAAGCCAGATGCAACGGTAATAGTAGCTACTGTTAGAGCATTGAAGCATCATGGTGGCGCAGAGAATCTAGAAGAAGAAGATCTAGATGCATTGGCTAAAGGCTTTGAAAACCTAGAAAAGCATATTGACAATGTAAATAAATTTGGTGTACCTGCAGTTGTAGCTATCAATAGGTTCCCAACCGATACAGAAGCCGAATTGGATTATGTAAT
>JAAYRM010000217.1 GCA_012518745.1 Tissierellia bacterium | reverse complement strand
TAGGATGTTAAATACGTCTAAGGGACCAGCGGTTCATTCATTAAGGGTGCAAGCCGATAAGAGGAGGTATCATATTGAATTAAAGAAGATATTGGAGGATGAACCTAACCTCATACTGCAGGAGGGCGAGGTAGTGGAGGTATTGACGGAATCCGATGGGGTTAGGGGAGTGGTCACTAGGACAGGGGCCCTATATGAGACAAAAGCTATAATATTGGCCACCGGGACCTATCTCAGGGGAAGGATATTTAAAGGGGAGGTAAACTATCCAAGTGGGCCAGGTGGGCTATCCCCTTCAAATATGCTATCCGAGTCATTGATGGAGTTGGGGATAGAGCTGAGGAGGTTTAAAACCGGGACCCCGGCTAGGGTTCATGGGGATAGCATAGATTATTCGGATATGGATGTACAGCCAGGTGATGAGGATATAATACCATTTTCATTCCTAAATGTGGGGAAGCGGTTTGATATAGAGCAAAAACCCTGCTATCTAACATATACCACCCCTAGGACACATGAGATCATAAGGGAGAATCTTCATCGCTCCCCCATGTATTCCGGAGAGGTCGAGGGTGTAGGCCCTAGGTACTGCCCCTCTATAGAGGATAAGGTGGTAAGGTTTGCGGATAGGGAGGAACATCAGGTATTTATAGAACCTGAAGGATTGGATACCAAGGAGATGTATGTCCAGGGGGTGAGCTCCACTCTGCCCGAGGAGGTTCAAGTGGAGATGTATAGGACCATAACTGGGTTGAGTGATGTACAATTTATGAGACCAGCCTATGGAATAGAATATGATTGTATAGATCCAAGGATATTGAAGAGGACATTGGAACATAAGGAAGTAGGGAATTTGTTTTTCGCTGGGCAGATCAACGGCTCCTCGGGCTATGAGGAAGCAGCCGCTCAGGGACTGATGGCTGGTATAAATGCCGTATTGAATATAAGGGGCGAAGAACCGTTGATATTGGATAGATCGGAGGCATATATAGGGGTGCTAATAGACGATCTAGTAACCAAGGGAACTGATGAACCATATAGGATGATGACCTCTAGGGCGGAATATAGGCTAACCTTAAGGCAGGATAATGCGGATCTGAGGTTGACCCAAAAGGGTTATGATATAGGGCTGGTGACAAGGGAGAGGTATCAGAAGACGATGGAGAAAAGGGAGCAGATGGAAGGGGAGCTTCTGCGACTGAAATCCGTCAAGGTAACACCCACGGCGGATATAAATAGCTTTCTAGAGGATTTGGGAAGTTCCCCCCTGAAGACTGCAACGAATTTATATGATCTGATAAAAAGGCCCGAAATAAACTATGATGCATTGATGGAGATAGATGAAGGAAGAGGGGAGTTGCCCAGGGAGATAAAGCTCCAGGTAGAGACTCAGATTAAATATGAGGGCTATATCAAGAAGCAGATGGCCCAGATAGAACAGTTTAAAAGGCTTGAGGAGAAAAAACTGGATGAAGCCAAGGATTATCATAGAATTAAGGGCTTGAGCAATGAGGCTAAACAGAAATTATCCCAGATCAAACCGGACTCCGTAGGTCAAGCCTCTAGGATCTCGGGGGTCTCTCCCGCGGATATAAATGTATTATTGATATACCTTGAGCAAAAGAGAAGAGAGGAACGGGATCTAAATGATGGTTAATGTAGATACATTAATAGCTGCAAGCGATCAACTGAATATAGATCTAGATGAAAGGAGTATCGATAGATTTATACTCTTTAAAGAACTATTGTTGGAATGGAATAAGAAGATGAATATAACCTCTATAACCGAAGACGTAGAGGTCGATATCAAGCATTTTATAGATAGCATAACGCCTCTATCAACCGGCCTATTCGATGGTAGGAAAAAGGTGATAGATATTGGAACAGGCGGAGGGTTTCCAGGGATTCCCCTAAAGATAGTTAGGGGGGACCTCGATGTCCTCCTATTGGATAGCCTGAACAAGAGGATAATGTTTTTGCATGAGGTGATCGATCGATTGGGATTGAAGGATATAGTTGCTATCCATGGTAGGGCTGAAGAGCTGGGGAGAAAAAAGGAATATAGGGAAAACTATGATATTGTAATCTCTAGGGCGGTAGCAGCATTGAATACACTCGCCGAATACTGCCTACCATTTGCTAAGGTTGGGGGGCATTTTGTATCCATGAAGGGGCCGGATATAGAAGATGAGTTGAAGCAAGCACGAAAGGCGATAGAGACCTTGGGGGGAAGGATTAAGGATGTAGAGGTTCTGACATTACCGTTCAGCGATATTAGACATAGTTTGATAGTAATTGAAAAGATTAGGGAAACCCCGACAAGATATCCTAGGGGTGGTGGCAATCCAAAGAAAAGACCCTTGTAAAAGGATGAAATTTGACTGAAAAAACCTTATATTACTGGGAGGAAAAATTTAAATTTCATTGAATACAATGGGTGAGGGACTATCAAATATATTAGGAGTGGGATTGGAATGAAGAATATGCAACCAGAGATAAGACAGATTCCTATAAAGGCCATCAGACCGAATCCATATCAGCCGAGGAAGGATTTTGATAAAAAATCGTTAGAGGAATTGAGCCAATCGATAAAATCATTCGGGGTAATTCAGCCCATCAGCGTAAGACGGTTAAAGGGTCATAATTATGAGCTCATAGCCGGTGAGAGGAGATGGAGAGCCTCGGAATTGGCCGAGCTCGGGGAAATACCCGCAATTATAGTGGATTATAAGGATAAGGAATCGGCTATGATTGCATTAATAGAGAACCTACAGAGGGAGGATCTAAATTTCATAGAGGAAGCTGAGGGCTACGACAATCTAATAATAGATCATGGGTTTACGCAGCAACAACTAGCGGAAAAGCTTGGGAAAAGCCAATCGACCATCGCGAATAAATTGAGGATATTGAAATTGCCCATGGATATCAAGAGGGGTTTGTTGGAAAATGGTCTTACGGAAAGGCATGGACGAGCCCTGCTCAAGCTCTCAGATGACAGTTTAAAAAGGGATGTCTTGGAGAAGGTAGTCGAAAACGAATTAAACGTGAGTAGGACGGAGGCATTAGTAGATAATATATTGGATGAATTGATTGGAGAATCTGAACAGGAAGAAAAACAGAATATAAGGAGCCTAATTAGCCCTCGCATATATATAAATACCATCAAGAAGACATATGCCATGATAAGAAATAGCGGTATAGATGCGAAGTATAGGGAAAAGGATATGGGAGATTTTATAGAGGTAACCATCGAGATTCCTAAAAAGTGACAAAACCTGGGATGTTTCACGTGAAACATCCCTTTTAATTATGAAATAGTTTTATTTTCTACCCCTAATCTGATATTATATAATAAAATATACATCTTAGGGGTGTAATGATGGCACGAATAATTACCATATTCAATCAAAAAGGTGGTGTTGGAAAGACCACAACTGTTATAAATTTGGCCGCGGCATTGGGGAAATTGGATAAAAAAGTGCTAATCGTGGATATAGATCCCCAGGGAAATGCAACTAGCGGGTTGGGTATAGAGAAAAAGGATTTAGAACTATCCGTATACGATTGCCTCATCAATGGCATATCGCCGGATGGGGTCATACTGAAGACCTCAGCCAAGAACGTGGATATAATTCCCTCTAATGTGGATTTAGCGGGTGCAGAGATAGAGATGATCGAAATGGAGGGTAGGGAATTGACATTGAAACGGACCCTAGGTGATATTACGGAGGATTATGATTTTATCTTCATCGATTGCCCTCCATCTCTAGGACTATTGAGTATAAATGGACTATCCGCCTCCCATAGTGTCTTGATACCGATTCAATGTGAATACTATGCATTGGAGGGGGTCAGTCAGCTGGTAGATACCATCATGTTGGTTAAAAGGGGATTAAACCCGGATTTGGAGGTTGAGGGGGTTGTACTGAGCATGTTTGATGGTAGGACAAACCTATCCATCCAGGTTGTGGAGGAGGTAAAGAAATACTTTCGTGGAAAGGTCTATACATCTATAATACCTAGAAATGTAAGATTAGCCGAGGCTCCAAGCTACGGTCTATCCGTCGTAGATTATGATCCCAAATCTAGGGGGGCCGAGGCATATGGTGATTTGGCAGAGGAATTCCTATATTTGTCGGAAGGAGGTTTTTAACTGATGGTTAGAAAAAGGGGACTTGGGAAGGGGTTATCGGCCCTGATACCGGAAAACCCTATGGATGAGATTCTAGATGGGGTGCCCGATGGGGCGTCCGTGTTGGATTTAAATATAGATCTGATAAAACCCAACCAGGATCAACCGAGAAAGAGGTTTGAAGGGGATGCCCTAAAGGAATTGGCCTCCTCGATAGAGATATACGGGATAATACAGCCGATAGTAGTTAGGCGTCAGGGGAAGGATTATGAAATAGTGGCTGGGGAACGACGATGGCGGGCAGCAAAGGTGGCTAATTTAAAGACCGTGCCATGTATTGTGATAGAAGCGGATCAGTTCAAGGCTAAAAAATTGGCCTTAATTGAAAACATACAGAGGGAGGATTTAAACCCCATAGAGGAAGCTCATGCATTCCAGGGGTTAGTGGAGGGGCATCAGCTGACCCAGGAGGAAGTCGCGGAGGTAATCGGCAAGAGCAGGTCCTATGTTGCAAATTCATTAAGGCTATTAAATTTAGATAGGGAAACACGCACCTATATAGCGGAGGGTAAGATAACCAGTGGACATGGAAGGGCTCTGCTCGGTATAGAGGATGAGGAAGAGCGTAGGGGGATGATGAATTCCATAATCGAGGAAGGTATCAATGTAAGGGATACCGAAAGGATGGTCAAGGATAGAAGAAATAGAAGGGATGCCAAGGCCAAACCTAGGGATAAGGATCCGATGATTAGGGAAATAGAGGACGATCTGATGAGAACCCTCGGGACAAAGGTGAAGCTTATTGCAGAACGGAATAAGGGAAGGATCGAGATAGAATTTTATGATTACGAGGATCTGGAGAGGATTATCGAAACGATCATGGACTAGAATAGGAATGTTTCATGTGAAACATTCCTATTTTAATCTCAAAAATGCCAAGATAAGCAATATCACACCCGCCAACCACGATAGATCGATCTCCGTCTTCTCTACAAATCGCTTACCAATAGCTAATCCCCCCCAGATGGCGATCATATTAGCGATTAGGGAGAAGAATATTATACCTAGGCAGTTGATCCTCCTTAAGCTAAATCCAAACCCTATGGCCAATGAATCGAGCGAAAGAGCAATTCCAAGATATAATGCCTCCTTGAGGTTAAGGGTTTTCGAATTATCAAAATC
>JAAYRM010000216.1 GCA_012518745.1 Tissierellia bacterium | reverse complement strand
GATCATCGCTACAACCATTGGGACTATCATGGGTGGACCCTTGGGCATTGGAACCATAGTGCTAGCCATTACCATAGGGCCTCTTATTCAGGGGGTATGTCATATTGCAGATCTAAACCTCAAGGCTATCAAACAACTCAATATCATAGAATTCTACAGGCTATTGAGGGCTGAGGAATCATAGAATATAGTTGTAAGGCCTATCTATCAATATATCATATGGATTCAAATAATTGACTTATACATACGCATATGCTATCATACTGACTATAAATGAATAGAGATCTTGATTACCTTATCAAGAGTGGTGGAGGGAATGGGCCCTATGAAACCCGGCAACCTACTATGGTGCTACATCCCACAGAATATGATTTCTGAAAGATGAGGTTGTATATGGCCTTTTCCTTTGGAAGGGGTTTTTTTATCGTCAATATACAGTTGTTATATAAATTGAGGAGGGTATTTTATGAACAGATGGTTATTTACCTCTGAATCCGTGACAGAGGGTCATCCGGATAAGGTCTGCGATGCCATATCCGATGCCATATTGGACGAGATATTGTCCAAGGATCCGGAGGCTAGGGTAGCTTGTGAGACATTGGTGACAACGGGATTGGTCCTGGTGGCAGGAGAGATTACCACCGATTGCTATGTGGATATACCCCAGGTGGCTAGGAGGACAGTTGAGGAGATTGGATATACGAGGGCTAAATATGGGTTTGATGCCGATACCTGCGCTGTGCTTACATCTATAAATGAGCAATCCGCCGATATAGCCTTGGGTGTGGATAGAACGGAAGATGGAGACGATGGGGATGAATTGGATCTAATGGGGGCGGGGGATCAGGGTATGATGTTTGGGTTCGCCTGCAATGAAACGGAGGAACTCATGCCCCTGCCTATATCCTTGGCCCATCAATTGGCTAAGCGATTGGCGGAGGTTAGAAAGAATGGTACCTTAGATTACCTAAGACCGGATGGCAAAACCCAGGTGACCATAGAATATGAGGGTAGAAAGCCCGTCAGAATAGAGAATGTGGTGATTGCAGCCCAGCATAGGCCGGATGTGGAGTTGGATACCATAGAGAAGGATATGATGGAGCATGTGATAATGAAGATATTGCCCCAGGATATGCTGGATGAGGATACCAAATACTATGTAAATCCTACGGGTAGATTTGTAATAGGAGGACCCATGGGGGATGCCGGGCTTACCGGTAGGAAGCTGATAGTAGATTCCTATGGAGGCTATGGAAAACATGGAGGTGGGGCTTTCTCAGGAAAGGACCCAACTAAGGTGGATAGATCTGCCAGCTATGCGGCTAGGTATGTAGCTAAGAATGTGGTGGCAGCTGGGTTGACAGATGTATGTGAGATAGGGTTGGCCTATGCAATAGGGGTTGCAAGACCTCTATCCATATATGTGGACACCTTCGGCAGCGGAAGGATAGCGGATGAAGCCATAGAAAAGCTGATCAGAAAGCATTTCGATTTAAGGCCAGCGGCTATAATAAGGGATTTGGATTTAAAGCGTCCTATATATAGGCAGTTGTCGGCCTATGGACATTTTGGCAGGATGGATTTGGACCTTCCATGGGAGAGGACCGATAAGAAGGATGTATTGAGGCAAGAGGGATTAGGAAAATAGAACATACGTTTGGATAGGAGTAGGGTGAGGATTTTTTTCTCACCCTATTTTTTTTATTGCCCTATCTGGGATTAATATGG
>JAAYRM010000215.1 GCA_012518745.1 Tissierellia bacterium | reverse complement strand
GGCTCCATAGCTGCGTTATCTATTATGGTCTCTCCCTCGGCCATCACGGCCGCCATCATTATATTTTCGGTAGCCCCTACACTTGGGAAGTCTAAGTATATCTTATCTCCGGTAAGTTTCTCAGCATAGGCTCCAATATTTCCATGATCTACGTCTATAACTGCCCCCAAGGCCCTAAATCCTTTGAGATGCAAGTCTATAGGCCTGGTTCCTATGGCACAACCCCCTGGTAACGAAGTCTTGGTCTTGCCAAGCCGGGTCAGTAAAGGTCCCATAACTAAAAAAGAAGCCCTCATCTTACTCATCAACTCATAGGGGGTCTCATAATTATCTATATTAGCCGAATTTATCCTTATTACCCCTTTATCCAAGGATTCCACCTTAGCCCCCAGAGATGCTAGGACCTCACATATTATATCCACATCCTTGAGCCTGGGTACATCTTCCAAAATTATATCCTCGGTCCCCAATAGGGATGCCGCCAGTATTGGCAATGCGGAATTCTTAGCTCCGCTAATCCTTACATTTCCTTTCAATGGAGGACTCTTCTCCACCCTTATCCTTTCCAAACAAATCCCTCCTAATCCTAATAGCCAATGGTTATTATAGGTGTTCCTATCCATATATATGTTTTATTTTCCTCATCATTATAGCCTGCGGCAATATTGAGATTCATTCGTCTATCGCCGGTATAGATATGCTGTTCGATACGTGGGGTAAATATGGAATAGCTCAATACATCTTTATCTTCGTATTGCTCCACGATTCTCCCCTTTAGCTTGCTATTGGCTCTAAGTATTCGTTCCCTATTCTTTTCAAGATCAAATTCTTCATCAACGGTTCCGATTATACATCTTGTGATATCAACTGTATTATCGTAGCGTTCGAAGAATTTTTCCATCTTGTTTATTATATCATTAAATCCCGTAAATTGCTCCTCTTTTATGCAATTTACGAATAGGAAAGTTTCCCCATGGCTATTTTCCAAATTCTGATAGGAGGATATGGTAAATACTATGGAATTTTGAGAGCTATCATAGCCCTGTCCCATTAGCTGGGTGTATTTGTCCTCATCCATGATCTGTTCCCTATAGGAGTCTTCATCCCAAATCTCCAGATCTTCTCGAATTTCCTCGGCAATCGCCTTTATCTCTTCGATATCCATTAGATTATGATCTATTATTCCGCCTATATCGATATTGCTTTCTACAAAATCCGCTTCTATCTCATTCAATATCTCCATGAGCGGATCCTCATCCTCGATTTCGGATAATGCAAGTATAGGTACTAGTAAGGTTAAAATGATTGCGAATAATATGAATACCCTATATCCTTTCATCTTATCCCTCCAAAGCATTTATTAAGGAAAAGGGTATATGACATAAAATGTAAAGGGGGACAAAACATTTTTATATGCAAAATACCCTTTCCTTATGATAAAAGTATTGCCAAGAAAGGGGGTTTTTTATACCTCATAAAACGTTTTTTTATAATCCTATTTAAAAAGAAATAAACATGGCGGAAATCATATCCGCCATGTTCATCTTAAGCGTCCGCCCTTAGGCATCGGCTTCTATCATATCCTTAACCTTCATCAATCTGGTTATGGTACTTCGTTCATTTTCATCCAATTTCATAACTATGAACCTTATGGTTTCCTCGAGTTCAGGTATGGTTCTAAACTCCAGAGCATTAACCCTTCTCCTAGTCTTTTCGATCTCGTCCGCCATCAACTGGCAGGCCTTTTCGATTTCAGCTAATTCCAGTAGCTCATCCATAATGCCGTAGAGCTTTGAAATAGCATCATCTAGTTCAGAGGAGGTTTGAACAAATCCATAGGGATATATGCTCCCCGCATCTCCCTCTAATTTCCTGATGAAGTCCATAACAGGAGCATTAACTCCCATTATGTTCTCCCTCTTTATATCTACCGAGATGCTCTCCTTTGGATATGCTACGGCCTGCTCTAGTAGTTCAGGTGACATTGCGGCACTAGCCAATAGAAACTCTTGGAAGGATTTGTGTAGATCCTTTTCGACCTGCTTCCTAAGTGCCTGATTTTCCCTAACCTTGCTGATAAATACCCGCATGAGCTCATCCTGTTTATCCTTTAGGAGTTTATGACCCCTAGTAGCTATGGATAGTCTTCCCCTCAGTTTGGTAAGTTCCATACGGGTAGGCTTAACATCCAATCTAGCCACTATTCTTCAACTCCTTCAGTCTCCTCTGGAAGATATTTCTCAAGGTATTCATCCCTGATCCTCTTGAGCTCGACCCTTGGTATGAGTTTGAGTAGATCCCAACCTAGATCCAATGTGTCGACTATACTCCTATTATTATCATAGCCCTGGCTTACATATTGGCCTTCGAAGGCCTCCGAGAACTTTGCAAATGCCTTATCCGTATCGGATAGGGCCGCATCCCCCAGGATTACCGCCAATTCCCTAGCCTCTTTACCCGAAGCATAGGCAGCGAATAGCTGGTTCATGGTGTCCGCATGGTCCTCCCTAGTCCTATCTTCCCCTATCCCCTCATCCTTAAGCCTCGACAGGGATGGGAGTACATCTATTGGAGGTGCTATACCTCTTCTATAGAGCTCCCTAGATAGTATTATCTGTCCCTCCGTAATATATCCGGTTAGGTCCGGAATCGGATGGGTGATATCGTCCTCTGGCATGGTCAGGATAGGTATCTGTGTTATTGAACCATTTCTACCCCTGATCCTACCAGCTCTTTCATATATGGTTGAAAGGTCCGTATATAGGTATCCAGGATATCCCCTTCTACCCGGAACTTCCTTCCTAGCTGCAGAGGTTTCCCTTAGGGCCTCTGCATAATTGGTCATATCCGTCAATATGACCAATACGTGCATATCCTTTTCATATGCTAGATATTCGGCGCAGGTTAGTGCCATACGTGGCGTTCCAATCCTCTCTATGGCTGGGTCATCCGCCAAGTTCATAAATAATACGGCCCTGTTTATAGCACCGGTTTTATTGAAATCATCTATAAAGAACTGTGCCTCTTCGAATGTTATTCCCATGGCAGCAAATATTACCGCAAACCTATCCCCTTCTCCTTCTCCTAGAACCCTTGCCTGTCTGGCTATCTGTGCTGCAACCTCGGCATGTGGAAGTCCGGATCCGGAGAATATAGGCAATTTTTGCCCTCTAACCAATGTGTTCAATCCATCTATTGCGGATATTCCCGTCTGAATAAATTCTGATGGATAGTCCCTTGCAACTGGGTTCATAGGTACCCCGTTGGTGTCCCGTTTTTCCTCTGGGATTATTCTAGGGCCATCATCTATCGGATTCCCCAAACCATCGAATACCCTACCTATCATATCCTCTGATACCCCTAGTTCTAGTGGTCTTCCTAGGAACCTGACGGTAGTCTCCTTTAGATTTATACCAGCGGAGCCCTCAAATAGCTGTACTATGGCTACATCTCCATCCACTTCCAGCACTCTGCCCCTTCGTTTTTCACCCGTTTGGGTTTCAATATCTACCAATTCTTCAAACTTAATTCCCTCTACACCTTCGACCATCATCAAAGGTCCTACAACTTCTGAAACCGTTTTATATTCTTTAAGCATCAAGGATACCCCCTTCGCTTATGAGATCATCGATGTTTTGCTTTAGTTCATCCATTATATCGTTTATCTGGTCTATTTCCTCTTCACCTAGATACTTAGCCCTTGCAATCTTTTCCCTTACATCTAGCTTTTCTATCTTGGATAGATATACCCCATGCTCTAGACCCCTTAGTCCTTCATCGTAGAAGCTTAGAACCATCTTGAGCATCAGGTTTTGCTTCTTCAATGGTGCATAGGTGTCCTCATCGTGGAAGGCGTTCTGCTGTAGATAGTCTTCCCTGATGGATCTGGCGGCTTCCAGCTTCAACTGATCGCCCTCGGATAGGGAATCCCTACCTACCAATCTTACTATCTCTTGAAGGCTTGCCTCATCTTCTAGAAGAGTCATTGCCTTCCGCCTATTGGCTGAGAATTCTGGATCTACATTTGCATCCATCCATTCATCCGCCTTGCCTTGATAGAGACTATAGGAGTCTAACCAATCTATAGCCGGGAAATGCCTTCTATAGGCTAGGGGTGCATCCAATCCCCAGAATACCTTTACTATCCTCAAGGTAGCCTGAGATACCGGCTCGGATATATCTCCACCCGGTGGTGATACCGCACCAATTGCAGTCAATGCCCCAACTCTTTCATCATCGCCCAAGCATACGACCTTTCCGGCCCTTTCATAGAATTCAGCGATTCTAGAGGCCAGATATGCGGGATAACCTTCGTCACCAGGCATCTCTTCCAACCTACTGGACATCTCTCTCAATGCCTCTGCCCATCTAGATGTGGAATCCGCCATCAGTGCTACCGAATAGCCCATATCCCTGAAGTATTCCGCTATGGTCATCCCCGTATATAGGGAAGCCTCCCTAGCAGCAACGGGCATATTGGATGTGTTGGCTATCAATACCGTTCTCTCCATCAAGGATTGTCCGGTATTTGGGTCTATCAGCTTGGGGAAATCCAATAGTACTTCGGTCATTTCATTTCCACGTTCCCCACAACCGACGTAAACTATTATCTCCGCATCTGCCCATTTAGCAAGCTGATGCTGGACTACGGTCTTCCCAGATCCGAATGGTCCCGGGATTGCCGCCGTTCCCCCCTTGGTTACTGGGAAGAATGTATCTATTACCCTCTGTCCAGTAATCAAGGTCTCATCCGGGTCCAATTTTCTAACATAGCCCCTACCCCTTCTTACGGGCCATTTTTGGACCATTGTAATCTCGTGTTCTTCTCCATCTTCCCCTTCTATTACACATACTGTATTATCTACGGTAAATTCCCCTGCTTCAATGGATTTAACCTTTCCCCGTATGTTCTGGGGTACCATTATGCTATGGAGAACTACTGCTGTTTCTTGGATTGTGCCAAGCACATCTCCCGGTCCAACCTCATCCCCAACCTCTACCTTCGGGGTGAATTCCCATTTTCTCTCCCTATCAAGGGCATGAACGCTTACACCCCTTGCAAGGAAGTCTCCAGCTTCTTCCCTAATATGTTCAAGAGGTCTTTGTATACCATCAAACATAGTCTTTACGAGACCAGGTCCAAGTTCAACCGAAAGAGGCTCCCCGGTCGTATAGACCGGCTCTCCAGGACCGATGCCTGTCGTTTCTTCATATACCTGTATAGAGGCTCGATCCCCTCTCATTTCTATAATTTCTCCGATGAGCTTATTATCTGAAACTTCCACAACGTCAAATACGTTAGCTTCGTCCATTCCCTCGGCTACGACCAAGGGTCCGGATACCTTTACTATTCTTCCTACTTTCAAGATAAGCCCTCTCTTTCTATAAAATATTTATTCCTACGGCCTTTTCAACATTATCCCTAATCCTGTCCAGACCTATATTCAAGGTTCCCTGATTGCTCGGTATCAATATTACCGCAGGAATCATCTGATTATTATATCTTTCAATGGTATCGGGTATTAAACTAGCCATCTGCTCGGTAATAAAGATAATCCCGTAATTTTGCCTAGCAAGATTATCTACTGCTACCCTTGCTTCATCCCCATCCAATGCGGGGATGGCATCTATTCCCAATGCCTTAAATCCAAGTATAGAGTTCTTGTCGCCTACTACAGCTACTTTATACATATAGATCACGCAACCTTTCCCTTATAGCATCCGGAGAAAGCTTGTTTAGTTTGGAAACCATTATTATCCTCAGTACCTTTATCTCCGTCTCCTTTGCGATTACATAGGCGAAGATCGGCTCGGGTCCAAACATGATAAACTTGGATTGTTTGTTTAGATCGGTTATATAATCATCCATTTCAATTTCAAATTCGGACAAGCGGCCGGTCTGTTGATAGGATTCCAAACCCTTCCTCACTCTAGAACCTATATTATACCTTTCAAATTTATTCATGATTATATCTACGGAATCGTTCAAGGATAGAGCTATATTCTCCATACCTATATTGCCACCATCGATCAATACCTCTCTTAGGAAATTGATATCCTTGCCCTGCTTTTTAAGCCTTATAAGGGTTCTAATATTGGTTAAATCTATTAGATCCTTTACATAGCCAATAAATAGGGATATCCCGGTTTCCTCGGCTAGTTCGTGTAGATGCCCAAAATAGTGCTTATCCAATATCAACTCTATTCTCTGGGGATCCTCGGTCTCCTGAAAATCTCCTATGGCATCATCTAACGCCTTTATAAATCTGGAATCCATGCTTCGCCGATTATCCGATAGATAATCGGTTTTCAACTGTTGAAAATCTATGGTTCCTATAGGTATATATATATCCTTCAGATCCCTTTGTAAAAACTTTTCCTTTACCAAGACCTTTAGATTATGATAATCATATTTCAACGCTAGTAGGTCTACAACTACCTTCTCTTTGCTTATATCATACATCGTCTTGTAGACTCGCTTAAGCTCAGAAGAAAGGATTTTTTCGTACTCTTCTGCCCTAGTCAATCCTTCAATGGACTCGGCATACTCGGTTTCCCTTAGGACCCTTATTACCTCTTCTATATCTTCAGCATCTACCATTCTATCGATTATCGCCCTTGAAAGGAGTCTAGTTTCAAGGACCCTGGTCCTGACTACAGCCTGGGTAAAATCCATTTCGTCCATGAAATCACTCCTATTCTTTAAAGAGACTTTGAGCTATTTCCGTTTCAAGTTCATCCCTATAGTGTTCTACCAAGGAATGGAAGGTGTAATTCAGGGTGGTTCCCTCTTCCCTTATCATAAAGCCGGATTGAACTGATTCATCACCCACAACCTCGAGCTGAAGCCCTAGGCCTTCAACCTTGGCTTGCATGTTCTTTGGAACCACTATGGCCTGCTCACCCTCCAGATCAAGCTTTTCAAGGGTAGCCTTTATATAGGATATATATCTACCCTCATCTAGATTATTCAATCGCTCTTCAGCCATATTGAATACCCTGTCGATAATTTGTTGCTTAGCCCCTAACTTTTCATTCCTAGCCCTAAGTTCCGCATTAGAGATGGCTCTCTCCTTTGATAAACTCGCATCTGATGTTGCCCTGCTGAGTATTCTCTTCTTTTCGGCTTCAGCCTCCCTAACTTTGGAATCGATTATGCTGTCATTAGTCCTCTTTGACTCCTCATCGATAACACTCGCTTGGCTTTTAGCT